>JAEWFU010000032.1 GCA_023388675.1 Pseudomonadota bacterium
GTCACCCCACCCATCGACAGCCGCTCGTAGCCTGAATAGGGCGCGTGCAGCAGCGGCGCGCCGGCTGTGTCGTCATGGTGCAGGATCGCGGCCACGCGGTCATGGCTGGTGGCGCCCATGCCGTTGAAGCGCGCGAGGGTGCCGTCCTGATGGCGGTAGAAGCGCAGCGCCGGCAGCATGCGCTCGACCGCGCCGATCAACGCTTCGGGGGGGGCCTCGGCCTGGTTGGAATAAGTCTGGCGCAGCGGCAGCAGGTCCGCCAGCAATTCGAGAATGGCTTCCGGATTGCGCGAAATGTGCCCGCCGTCGGGCAATATCTGCCGCTCCAGCTCGGCCGACAGCAGGCGCGACGCATTGCGCAACGCCGAGGGCGGGGCAGGCAGCGACAGGGCGGCAAAGGCAAGCGCGATGCGGGCGCGCAGCTTGTCCTCTCCGTCCGGCATTTCCGGCGCGGTTGCGCGCAGATAGCGGATCTGGACCGCGAGCGATTTCAGGAAAGCCCGATAGAACGGGAATTCCGCACCCTGCAGTACTACGGCCGAATGCTGCAGCCATGCGATCACCCGGCGCGCGGTGATGGCGGGGGTCCACGCGACGCCGCCGATCCTGCGGCCATGCACGGCGATCCAGTCGCCTACCAGCGCGCGGGCGTTGGCGGCCGCAAGCTCCGTTTCGGCGGCGCGCATGTGGCGCAACCAGCGAAAGCCGTGCAGCGAGGCGAGCCATGCGGCGTTCGGCATGTCGATCGCAAAGGGTGAGGCGCCGTCCGTCTCGACAAGATAGCCCGCGAAAGGAAAACGTCCGTGGTAGATCTCGTGAGCGATCTGCGGATCGGCGAGCCGCAGGTCCGGCGGCGCGATCAGCACGCGCTCGGGGGTGCGGCCGGTGAACCGCCATCGGTAAACCGGGCCGACGCGCAGTCTGCCGCGCAGCCTTCGCCACATCGTCGATGCGACAAGTGCCCATATTTGCGGGGAATTACCCCTCGCAACCGCCAAGTTGCTCAACCTCCGAATCGCAGCCCCGGACCGCCGAAGTCGCTAATACACTAGATGATTCAAGAATTTATGCGAAGGCTGAAATTCCCTTGCACATCAGCCGCGGCGGCGCAGGCGCGCCGCGAAGAAGCCGTCGAGGCCGGATACGGCCGGCTCGCCGAGATCGAGCCCGGCGGGCGTCGTGCGCAGCGTCCCGTCGTCGCCGATAAACGGATCGGCAAACGCAAATTCGCCGGGCTTCACGGGTTCGGGCAGGGTGTCCGGGTGCGTTGCAACGAAGTCGCGAAAAAGCGCCTCGCCTTCCAGCGGGTCGAGCGAGCAATTGGAAAACACGATGAGCCCGCCGGGCTTCACCAGCTCCACTGCGCGCGAGAGCATCCTCGCCTGCAGCGCCGCCAGCTTCGCCACGTCCTCGGGACCCTTGGTCCATGGAACGTCGGGATGGCGGCGGACCGTACCCGTCGACGAGCAGGGCGCATCCAGCAGCACGGCGTCGAACGCGGACGGGGGCTCGAATGCGAAGAGGTCCGAAACGACGATGTTGGCCTCCAGCCGCAGCCGCTCCAGGTTGGCGGCAAGACGCCGCGCGCGGTTGGCCGAAATCTCTAGGGCGGTCACCTTGGCGCCGGCAAGCGCAAGCTGTGCTGTCTTGCCACCCGGTGCGGCGCACAAATCGGCCACACGCAGGCCGGCGATGTCGCCAAGAAGCTGCGCGGGCATGGCGGCTGCGGCGTCCTGAACCCACCATTCGCCTTCGGCAAAGCCGGGGAGCTCGGTGATGGCCCCCTCGATCTTCCCGAGCCGTACGCCGCCAGTGGGAAGGACGATGCCGCCCAACCGCTCCGCCCAGCCCTCGGGATTCGACTTGATGGTCAGGTCGATCGGCGCCTCCAGCCGGTGCGCGGCGAGGATCGCTGCCGCCTGCGTCTTGCCATAGACGCTTTCCAGCCGCTCGACGAACCATTCCGGTGCGTCGACGGCCTCGGCGAGGGCTGCCGGCAGCGCGCGCTCCTTGCGCCGGGCGATCTCGCGCAGGACACCGTTGACGAGGGCTGCGAAACGGCTGGTGCGCGGATCGGATTTCGCCTGGGTGACGGCGATGTCGACGGCCGCCGAATCCGGCACGTCGAGAAACAGCATCTGGGCGGCTGCGACATGAAGCACATGCGAAAGCGCATGCGCGTTGGCCGGCAGCGGCCGGTCGAGGCGGGCGTCGATCAGGGCCTGGATGGTGCCGCGGAAGCGCAGCGCCGTCGTCAGGATCGCCCGGACCAGCGCGCGGTCGCGCATGTCGAGCGCCAGAAATTGCGGATGGCCGTGCTCATGATCCGTCAACCCGTCGAGCGATGTCCTCGCATCGACGATAGCCGCCAGCAGACGGGCGGCGGCCCTGCGCGAGGCAAGGCCGGGCGTGTCGGCGAAGGGGTCTGGCTTGCGGGCAGGGCCGCCGCGGGCGCGGCGGTGATCGGCCGTCACGACCTGCGGCTCCGCGGACCGGTCGGATTGCGGCCCCACGGATTGGACTGCGGCTTTTCGGGCGCGGCAGGCGGCGGTGCCGGTGTCGGCCTGCCGCCCCATGGGCCGGCCTGCGTCTCGTCGCGCGGCTGCTGCTGCGGCTCGCCGGCAGGCCTTGCCGGCTGGCCACCACCACCGAACTCCTGAGCCATGGCGCGCAGCGCGGCAATACGGTTCTCGGTATTCGGGTGGGTCGAGAACAGGTTGTCCATCCGCTCGCCCGAAAGCGGGTTGATGATGAACATGTGCGCCGTGGCCGGGTTGCGCTCGGCATCCTGGTTATGGATCGCCTTGGCGTTGCGGGCGATCTTGTCGAGCGCGGAGGCCAGCCATATCGGCTGCCCGCAAATCTCGGCGCCGCGCCGGTCGGCGGCGTATTCGCGTGTCCGACTGATCGCCATCTGCACGATCATCGCCGCAATCGGCGCCACGATGATCGCCAGCAGCACGCCGATCATGCCGAACGGGTTGTTGTTGTCGCGGTTGCCACCCATGAAGAAGGCGAAGTTGCCGAGCATCGAGATGGCGCCGGCCAGTGTCGCCGTGATGGTCATGGTCAGGGTGTCGCGGTTCTGCACATGCGCCAGCTCGTGCGCCATGACGCCGGCAACCTCCTCGCGGCTCAGACGCTGCAGCAGGCCGGTGGTGGCCGCAACCGCGGCGTTCTGCGGGTTCCGGCCCGTGGCAAAGGCGTTGGGCTGCGCGTTGTCGATCAGGTAGACCTTCGGCATGGGCAGCTCGGCACGCGCGGCCAGTTCGCGCACGATGCCGAAATATTCCGGCGCGTTGCGCTCGTCGACCTCGACGGCGTGGTGCATGCGCAGCACCATCTTGTCGGCGTTCCAGTAGCTGAACAGGTTCATGCCGGCAGCGATGACGAACGCGATCATCATGCCGCCCGAGCCGCCGATCATGTAGCCGATGCCCATGAAGAGCGCGGTCATCAGGGCAAGGAGCATCGCTGTGCGGATCACGTTCATGCAGAACTCCGGTTTCCAAACTGGTCGTCCCGGGTCGATCCCGCCCGGTGAACCGTCTATATGATGGGCAGCGATCAAAGGAAATTCAATGTTTCGAGGGAAAGCCGCATGCGTGACGCGTCCGTGACCGAACCGTCGGAAACCAGTGACGAAACCGCACCCAGGCCGCTGAGCGATGCCGCCCGCCGGGCGCTCGCCGAGGCGGAGGCGCGCCGCGCGCAGGCGCTGAAGCGCGAGGCCGAACGGCCGAGGGAGCTCGGCGGTCGCGAGGGGCTTGATCCCGCCCGCTACGGCGACTGGGAAGTCAAGGGCATGGCCAGCGACTTCTAGAGGCGCGGGACCCGCAAGCTCCAGAAAACATCAGATACTTGCGCTCGGACCATGATAGGAATATCATCCTAGAATGATCGGCCGCAGCCTCGCATTCATATTCGTCTGTTTCATCTTGACGTTGCCGGCTTCCGGCGCGGAGCTCGTTGCGGGGCCGGTCGAAGCGCGGGTGCTGCGCGTCATCGACGGAGACACCTTCGAGGCGGAAGCGCTGGTATGGCCGGGGCACCGGGTGCGGGTTGCCGTTCGCATCCGGGGCGTGGACGCGCCGGAGATGCGTAGTCGCTGCAGCGCGGAAAGGCGGGCGGCCGTGCATGCGAAGGATGCGCTGGAGCGGCTGATCGGCGGGCGGATCGTCACGATCTCGCAGGTCGGCGGCGGGAAGTATTATGGCCGGGTGCTGGCCGATGCGACAAATGCCGAAGGTCTGCCGATTGCCGAGACCCTGCTGAGGCATGGGATGGTGCGTGCCTATGCGGGCGGCAGGCGTGTGCCGTTTTGCGACAATCTTGCTGAAGCAGGCGCAAGTTGACCTGAAATGGAACAGCGGCATCGGGACGGTGCGCGGCGGCCGTTTTCTTTTGCTTCCTGGTGTTAACCTGTCGCCAACCACGCCGACAGCTTCACCTCGCCCAAAACAGGACCTTAACGCATTTGCCGCTTTATCGACCGTGATTTCGCCCGTCCCGGCCCGGTGGATGCAGGGCCATGGCGAAAGATGTCACGTGTTGCGAATGGAGACAGGCGATGCGGAAGGTCGGGGGTTTAGGGCGGCTCGGAGCGCGTTTCAGGCGCAACCGCCGCGGCAATTTCGGTCTGATGATGGCGGTCACGGCGCCGCTGCTGATATTGGCGTCGGGCTACGGCCTCAATATCGCGCAGATATCGATCACCAAGTCGAACTTGCTTGCCGCGCTGGACTCGGCCGTGACCTCGACGGCGCGCGACCTGACGACCGGCGTTATCACCACGGATGAGGCGCGGGGCGTGGTGGAGGCCTTTCTGATGGCCAATGGCCAGCGCGCCTATGCCGAAGAGGGCCGGTTGACCCTCGATGAACTCGTGATCGACAAAACACTCAAGACGGTCTCGGCGAAAGCCAGCGTCGAACTGGACCTTGCCTTTGCGCTATTCGGTACAGCCAACCATCAGACTGTCACCGCCGAGTCTGCGGCCCTCTATTCCGATCGCAAGATCGAAGTGGCGATGATGCTTGACATAACAGGATCGATGCGCGGGCAGCGAATTATAGACCTCAGAAATGCCGCCCGCAACGCCGTCGATACCTTGTTGGCAAACAACAGAAGCGGCTCGGAACGGGTACGGATTGCTCTGGTCCCATACGCCGATTCGGTCAATACGGGCGTCCTGTCTCATACGGTCTACATTGAAAAGAACCGAAGCTCCTCTACGGAAGCACCGGCGCTTCCGCGCGCACAGCAGGTCTCCGCCACGAGTGGGAATACTTGCTCGACCGAGCGTGAAGGCAGCGCCACCCGCCATACGGATGACGGGCCGGATGTGCAGATGGTGAACCAAGACTATCGCCTGACGTTCTGTTCGCCATCAACTCTGATTCCTCTCACTCACGACAAAAACCGACTCCAGACTCACATCGGAAATCTCATTGCCGATCCGTATGCATGGACGAACGGACGTGTCGGAATTCAGTGGAGCTGGTATTTGCTCTCCCCGAAGTGGGCGAAGGTTCTTGCTCCCCAGCATCAGCCTTCCGACTATGGCCAGGAGGATGTTTCGAAATTCGCTATCCTGATGACCGACGGGGCGTTTAACGTTGCTTTCGACGGCGTCTCAGATAGTGGCGATTTCAGGAATCAGGAGAGCAGGAACCGCCAGAACTCGGAGAAACTATGCGAGGAAATGCGGAACAAGGGAATCCGCATATTCACGATCGGGTTTCACCTGAGCAACAGCGCAAAGCAGGTCATGCGGAACTGCGCCACGCCGGATACGGGTGGAGTGAGGCACTACTATGAGGCGTCATCAGGAGCCGAACTGGACGACGCCTTCCGCACCATAGCGAGAAACATTGAAGGTCTTGTCCTGACCAAATAGCCGCATCGCAAGACCACAAGAAAAAGGGCCGCTCTTTCGAGCGGCCCTCGTGTTTCCGTTCCGTGGCGCGACCCGTGGCTGGAACCTTCGCCGAAGCTCCGGTTGGCCGCCGCGCTTCACGCGCCTGTCAGGAAGACTGCTTCCTGAAAGGACGATCCGCCGGGGCCACGCTATGGAACATGGAATCACTCGACATTGGATCACCTCCTTTCAGTTCGTTGAACACGCCCCGAATATGGGCTGAAGGTAGAGGCGGTGCAAGAGGCCGATTTTGCCCGTTCTGTCATCAGGCTGAAATATGGCCGCGCGACATCTGTCCTCCTTCATCAAATCGATATTGGAGGGACTTGAGATGCGCCGCCGTATGATCCTGCTCGCGTCTGCCGCCGCCGTCGCGCCATTTGCCGCCTCGCCGGCTTTCGCCGACATGATGTTCAACCGGATCGCCAGCTTTCCGGTTGCCCTGAACCTGCCTGCCGACACCGACCCGGCGACCCTGACGTCGTCGGAGATCATCGCCGCGTCGGAAGACGGCAACACGCTGGTCTATTCCGACAGCCCGCTCGGTGCGGTCGGCTTCGTCGACATCACCGACCCGCGCGCGCCGAAGGCCGGCGG
>JAEWFU010000167.1 GCA_023388675.1 Pseudomonadota bacterium
CGCCGGTCCTGAAACCGGTGGCCACCCTCTGGCGGGACATTGCGAGCGGCGCGGTGGCAGCCTCCCCGGCCTTGCCTTGCAGCAGGGGGCCGGCGCCGTCGACAGGCCGGCCGAGAGCGTCGATGACACGGCCGCGCCAGGAAACATGAGGAGCAGTGCCCCGCCCCGTCTGGATGAACACGGGATCGCCGATGCCGGCATCCGCATTGCGTTCATAAGGCGCAACCAGAACCTCTTCCGGGCCGATGCGGACGATCTCGCCGGACCGGGCGCCCGATGCCGACCGATGCTCGATGACATCGCCGAGCCGCGCGCTCGTCGAAATGCCGCGTACGCGGTAGTGGCTGGGTGAAACCTCGTCGATACGCCCGCCATTGCGCAGCAGCATGCGATCTCCGGCGAAGCGGGACTGCAGATGCTCCAGCGCATGCAGTGTCGTCTCCGGCAGGCGTTCCGGTGCGGCCAAATCGGGCACGGCGGCAACGTCCATCGGCAAGGGCTGGATGTCAGGCTCGGCGGCCATGAACCTACCTGTTCGGCCCAAGCGTCGAGATCGCCTGATCGAGCGCGTTCTCGCTGTCGCGGATCAATGCCGACGTCTGCTCGAAAGCACGCTGAACCTGGATCAGACGGGTGATCTCGAGCACCGGGTTGACGTTGGAATCCTCCACGAAGCCCTGCGCGACACCGATATCCATACGATCGACGATAGGCTCGGGCGGTCCGAACGGGACAATGCCCGAATTTCCGAAGCGCTGGAAATTGACGCCCGGCTGGAAGTCAAAGAGGCCGATCGCGCCGATCTGCACGCCATTCTGGCGCAGCGAACCGTCGGCTCCGGCTTCCGGCGGGCCTCCCTGCGGATTGAGCTGAATCGGCGCACCACCCGCGTCGAGTACGCGATAGCCTTCGAGCGTCACGAGTTCACCCGTGTCCAGCATCGTGAAGCGGCCGTCGCGGGTCATCACCGGCCCCTGCGGCGTCTCGATACCGAACCACGCATCGCCCTGGATGATGAAATCGAGCGGATTTCCGGTCTCACGGATGCCGCCGGTCTGCTCCGACAGATAGGTGTCGCCGGAAGAAACGAACGAAACTGATTGCGAACCCAGCCCGCTGACCAGGTCTTCAAACTTCACGCCGGTGGCGCGAAAGCCGACCGTGCTCGCATTGGCCACATTGTCGGCGATGGTTGTCAGGCGTTTGTCCAGCGCGATCTGCGAGGACAGGGCGACATAGATTCCGGATTGCAAGGTTCGCTTCCTATCGTTGCATCTTGGCGATCGCCATCATGGTGTCCATGGAAATGCCGAATTCCATCGGCTGGAACAGGCTGACAAGCATCGACTCCGGTGACGTGGTGGGATTGTTGATTTCCCACATCGTCGTGAAGCGCTGCATCAGCTTGCCGAGCTTCTCAGGATCCTGCAGATCTTCGAGATCGAGTTTCGATTCGATCAGCTTGGCCTGCTTGTCGACGTCGAGCTGGGCGATGGACTCGGGCAGGCCGAGCAGCGTCCGCACCACCGTGCCGAGCGCCTTGTCGCCAAGGAGCTGATAGGCGTTTGTGATCTCGCCGGCCTTGCGCTCGAAATAGAGCGCCAGCCGCACGCCTTCGTTCTGGCTGCCCGCATCCTCTTCGAGCTTCTGGCGCAGGAACTTGTCGACCGACGGCTGCAGGGCAGCATTGTGGGTCGTCGTGTGCTCGCCGAGACGGACGAAATCGAACGTTGCTGCGAATTTCGCCCACTGCTCGTTCTCGTCGGTATTCGCCAAGCTGTTCGGGTCGGACACGCCGCCTTCAAGCATCTTGCGCACGAGCGCCTTGTCGTCGACCGCGTCTTCGAGGTCGAAGGCGGACAGCGCGTAGGCCAGCAGTCGTTCATTGTCCTTGTGCAGGAACTGGTCGATCGATTTCACGCTGCCGATATTCTGGGCGTAATTGGCGCTTTCCTGAACGTGGAACTCGGAAGGCTGACCTTCTGAGGGCGTATGCATACCCAGATAGAGGTCGATCACCGGGTGCTGGGCCAGGGTGTAGGTGGTCGCGAATTCGCCGTATGCCGCGAAGTTGAAGCTTTTAACAAACTCGGCGTAGCGCTTGTCGATCAGCTTGTTGGCAAAGCTTTCCGGGTCGGTGACGCCTTCCTCGAGCGCCTTGACCATGAAAGCTTTGGCGTAGGTCATGTCTTCGAGACCATGCGCCTTCATGGCGTAGTTGAAGAGCCGCGGATTATCGACGAATTCCTTGATCGAACGAACCTTGCCGATATTGGCGAGGTAATATTCCGTATCTCTCTGCACCACCGGTTGCTTCTCGACGCGCTCAAGCGACTTGTCGAGATCACGGGTAATCAGGTTGTAACTCATATACGTATTGATCACGCACGCCTCCATTCCACCGGATGGTCGGTCAGTAGATACCCATAAAATGCTTGCGCGAAGCTGAACGGCGCCGGTTGCATCCGACGCACCGGCCCGCATTCAAGCTTCGCGCAAGCCCGGCACGATAGTCACCAGAATGACAGCGCGCATGTAGAGGTGGACCCCGTGGGCATTCTGATCGGATTTGTGGTGATCTTCGGCTGCGTCCTTGGCGGCTACATGGCCATGGGCGGGCATCTCGAAGTGCTCATGCAGCCTTGGGAACTCGTCATCATCGGCGGCGCCGGCGTCGGCGCGTTCCTGATCGCCAATCCGATTTCGACCGTGAAGGATGCCGGCAAGGCGATGATGGAAGCCTTTCGCCACCAGGTGCCGACCGAACAGGACTATCTGGAGACGCTCGGCGTGCTTCACAGCCTGATGCGCGAATTGCGCACCAAGTCGCGCAACGAAGTCGAGGCTCACATCGACAACCCGGAGGAGTCGTCGGTCTTCCAGGCGTTCCCACGGGTGCTTTCGAACCGCGACCTGACCAACTTCATCTGCGACTACTGCCGCATCATCATCATCGGCAACGCCCGTCCCTTCGAGGTCGAGGCGCTGATGGACGAGGAAATCCACACGATCAAGCATGACAAGCTGAAGTCGTACCACGCGCTGGTGGTGCTGGCCGACGCCTTCCCCGCGCTGGGTATCTGCGCGGCCGTTCTGGGTGTCATCAAGGCGATGGGCGCGATCGACCAGTCTCCGGAAATCCTCGGCGGCCTCGTCGGTGCGGCCCTCGTCGGCACCTTCCTCGGCATCTTCCTCAACTATGCGGTGGTCGCTCCGATCGCCCAGAAGGTGAAGATCGTTCGCGACAAGAAGAACCGTCTCTATGTGATCGTGAAGCAGACCCTGCTTGCCTACATGAACGGCTCGCTGCCTCAGGTCGCACTGGAGTTCGGCCGCAAGACCATCTCGGCCTACGACCGCCCGACGATCGATGCCGTCGAGCAAAGCACCCTGCATGCCGCCGAAGCGGCCAGAAACGCAGCTTGAAGGCGGTAGCGTGAACGACGTCGCGACACCTCGCAATCCCATCGTCGAACGCCTGATCGGCGACACGGGCGAGCCGGATCACATCATCAAGGCGGCACGCGCGCTGGGGCTGCGTGCCCTGCCCGCAATTCGCCAGAGCCTCAACGAACAGGTCTCCTACCCGATCGAGATCGAGGTGGAATCCGTCGCGCTCAGCCGTATGGCCGAGGCGCGGCGAACCGACATCGACAATGACGCCCTCGTGGTTGCCGCTTCCGCGACGTCTCCCGATGCGCTGATGCTGATTGCCGACGCGGGCGCGATCGCCCTGCTGGTGAGTGC
>JAEWFU010000238.1 GCA_023388675.1 Pseudomonadota bacterium
GCCGACCGGGTTTCGGGCCTCTATGCGCCCGTCGTGCATCTGGCTGCCCTCGCCACCTTCATTGGCTGGATGGTCGCGACAGGCGACTGGCACAGGGCGACGACAGTGGCGATCGCGGTGCTTATCATCACCTGCCCGTGCGCTCTCGGGCTTGCCGTGCCGATCGTGCAGGTGATGGCCGCGCGTCGCCTGTTCGAGAACGGCGTGATGGTGCGTGACGGCAGCGCCATGGAGCGGCTGGCCGAAGCAGACGCGGCCGTGTTCGACAAGACGGGCACGCTGACGCTCGGCGAACCGGTGCTCACGAATACGGGTGCGATCGAGCCCGGCCTTCTGGCGACGGCTGCGGCGCTCGCGATCCATTCGCGCCATCCGCAGTCACGGGCAATCGCTGCGAAGGGTGTCGCCGGACCTGCATTCACCGATGTGGTCGAATATCCCGGCTTCGGGATCGAGGGCCGGGCGGACGGTCATATCTGGCGGCTGGGTCGTGCAGGCTGGGCCGGCGAGACCGGCGAGGGCACCGTGCTTTCCCGCGACGGTGTCGCGGTTGCCCGCTTCACCTTCGAGGACAGGCTCCGTCGCGACGCGCGCCAGACGCTGGCGGCGCTGGAGGACCAGATCCGCCCGATCGAGATGCTGTCGGGCGACACCGAAAGCGCCTGCCGGTCAGTCGCCGGCCAGCTCGGGATCCGCCATGTCTCGGCGGGCCTGCTGCCGGCCGGCAAGGTGGCGCGCATCGAGGAGCTGGCCCGTCAGGGTCGCAAGGTGCTGATGGTCGGCGACGGCCTCAACGATGCGCCGGCGCTGGGTGCCGCGCATGTGTCGATTGCGCCGGCAACCGCAGCCGATGTCGGGCGCAACGCGGCCGATTTCGTTTTCCTGCGCGAAAGCCTGTCGGCGATCCCGCTGGCGCTCGACGTGTCGCGTCGGGCGGGAAGGCTGATCCGGCAGAACCTGTTCCTCGCCATCGGCTACAACGTCCTTGCCGTGCCGATCGCGGTCCTGGGCTATGCGACGCCGTTGATCGCCGCCGTTGCCATGTCGAGCTCGTCCATCATCGTGATCGCCAATGCGATACGGCTCGGCAGTCCGGTAACGGGGAGCGGCGGTGCCGGTGGGGCAGTCCTGTTTCGCAACCCGGAGACCGTGCGATGAGCATGCTCCTGTACCTCGTACCGGTGGCGCTCTTTCTGGGCGGGATGGCACTGGTCGCCTTCCTGTGGGCGCTGCGTGCCGGCCAATACGAAGACCTCGACGGGGCGGCCGAACGGATCCTGCTCGACGACGACAGCGACGCTCGGCCGCATGGGAGCGATCCGTTGTAGCTTGACCCCGAGACCGCGGGGAACGAAAGTGGCCCGATCACAGGGACCGGCCATGAACTTCGAAGCTTTTTTTGCCACGAAGCTTGACCTTCTTCGGGAGGAGGGCCGGTATCGGGTTTTTGCGGAGCTTGAGCGGAAGGCCGGGTCTTTCCCGGTTGCGAGGCGGTTCGACGGCAAGGGCGGGGCCGCGCCGGTGGGCGAGGTGTCGGTGTGGTGCTCCAACGACTATCTCGGCATGGGCCAGCATCCCGACGTGATAGCGGCGATGCATGAAGCGCTGGATGCCTGCGGGGCGGGCGCCGGCGGCACGCGCAACATCTCGGGCACCACCCATTACCATGTCCTGCTGGAGCGTGAGCTGGCCGACCTGCACGGCAAGGAGGCAGCGCTCCTGTTCACGTCGGGCTACGTGTCCAACTGGACGAGCCTGTCGACGCTGGGTGCCAGCATACCCGGCTGCGTGATCTTCTCGGATGCCGGCAACCACGCCTCGATGATCGAGGGGGTGCGCCATTCGAAGGCGGAGAAGCGCATCTGGAAGCACAACGACGTTGAGGACCTCGACCGGCAGCTTTCCGAGTACGGCCCGGAGCGGGCGAAGATCGTCGCCTTCGAGAGCGTCTATTCGATGGATGGCGACATCGCGCCGCTTGCCGACATCGTGGCGGTGGCCGAGAAGCACGGTGCGATGACCTATCTGGACGAGGTGCATGCGGTTGGCATGTACGGCCCGTGCGGCGGCGGCATTGCCGAGCGCGAGGGGCTGATGGACCGCATCACGCTGATCGAGGGCACGCTGGGCAAGGCGTTCGGCGTGGTGGGCGGCTACATCACGGGGTCTGCGGCGCTGTGCGATTTCATCCGCTCGTTTGCGAGCGGCTTCATCTTCACCACGGCGCTGCCGCCGCATGTGGCGGCCGGCGCGCTTGCCTCGGTGCGCCATCTCAAGCGCAGCGACGCCGAGCGGATGGGCCAGCGGGCGGCGGTGAGGAAGGTGCGGGCGCGGCTGGACGCGATCGGCATCCCGGTGCTTGCCAATCCGAGCCATATCGTGCCGGTGATGGTGGGGGATGCGGCCAAGTGCAAGTGGATCAGCGACCTTCTGCTCGACGAGCACGGCATCTACGTGCAGCCGATCAACTATCCGACGGTGCCGAAGAAGACCGAGCGGTTGCGTATCACGCCAACCCCGCTGCACACCGACGCCGATATCGACCACCTCGCAACCGCACTCTCAAGCCTCTGGTCGCGCTGCGCGCTGGCAAGGAAGGTGGCGTAGCCCTAACGCTTGCGTACGAATTCCGTGCGCAGGACAAGGCCCTTGATCCCGTCGTGCCGGCAATCGATCTCCTCGACATTGTCGGTGAGGCGGATCGACTTGATGACCGTGCCCTGCTTCAGGGTCTGATTGGCGCCTTTCACCTTCAGGTCCTTGATGAGGGCGACCGAATCGCCGTCTGCGAGAATATTGCCGGCGGCGTCGCGAACCTCCGGCTGCGTGGTCTGGTCTGCTGCCACCTCCGAGGCCGGACGCCATTCGCCGATCGTTTCATCGTAGACATATTCGTCGTTTTCGTCGGCCATGTTCTGTCTCTGTCGTGAGGAAGGCTTTCCGGTCGATCCAGTAGAGCCCGCTTACAGGACAGGGGCAGCCTGTGCAACGTCGGCTTCACTCCTCGCGACGGTTGAGCGCGCATCACATTGCAGCCGAACTATTGGTCCAGGCGTCCTGAAAGAGGCGCGCGCGGCGCGAATATGCGTTAGAGAGCGCTTCGGAAGCCTCTTCAGGGCACTGAAATCAGCCGAGCATCATGTCCACAGCCGCCAGCGCCGACGACCGCTACGCAGCCTTTCGTCATTCATCCTATCTCCGGTTCTGGGTGGCGCGGTTTCTCACCACCTTCGCCACGCAGGTCGTTTCGGTCGCCGTGGGCTGGCAGGTCTATGATCTGACACGCAACCCGTTCGACCTTGGCCTCGTCGGCCTCATCCAGTTTGCGCCTTCGCTGCTGCTGGTGCTGGTGACCGGAGCGGCGGCCGACCGGTTTGGGCGGCGGCTCATCATGTCGCTGGCGATCCTGCTGGAGGCGCTGTGCGCTGCCGCACTGCTGGTGCTGACCTTGCGCGGGCTGACCTCGGTGACGCAGGTCTTCGTCGTCCTCGCGGTCTTTGGCATTGCCCGCTCGTTCTTCGGTCCGGCTTCGGCTTCGCTGGTCGCCAATCTCGTGCCGCCGGAGGATTTCGCCAATGCGGTGGCGTGGAACTCGTCGGCATGGCAGACGGCCACGATCGTCGGGCCGGTCGCGGGCGGCCTGCTATACGGTCTCGCGCCGGAAGCGGCCTATGGCGTTGCCGCGGCGATGATGGCTGCGGCCGGTGTGCTGATCCTGTCGATCCCCAAGCCACAACAGCATACGGAAACGGAGCGCCCGTCGCTTGCCACGATATTCGCGGGCTTCAGATATATCCGCAGCGAGAAGATCGTGCTCGGCGCGATCTCGCTGGACTTGTTCGCCGTGCTGCTCGGCGGCGCGGTGGCCCTGCTGCCGGTCTATGCGCGCGATATCCTCGAACTCGGACCGTGGGGCCTGGGATTGCTGCGCGCGGCGCCCGGCATCGGTGCCATCGTCGTGGCCGTGTGGCTGGCGGGGCATCCGATTCGCGACCATGCCGGCATCGTCATGTTCGTTTTCGTCGGGCTTTTTGGTCTGTTCACGGCCATCTTCGGGATCTCGACGATCCCCTGGGTGTCCATCACCGTGCTGGCGCTCCTGGGCGCGGCCGACATGATCAGCGTCTATATCCGGGAGACCCTGATCCAGCTCTGGACGCCGGACCGCGTACGTGGCCGCGTCAATGCCGTCAACATGGTCTTCGTCGGCGCGTCCAACGAACTCGGCGAATTCCGCGCGGGGTCGATGGCTGCTCTCGTCGGAACGGTGCCGGCGGTGGTGTTCGGCGGGATCGGGGCGATCGGCGTCGCCGCGCTTTGGGCTTGGCTGTTCCCGGAACTCAGGAAGGCTCGGCGTCTCGACGGCCGGGTGTGACGTTTGTCGCCACAGCGTGGACGGTCGCGGGCGTGCGCTGCGGCTCCCGGCCCTCGAACACCAGTCCGAGGAAATCCTCCAGCCAGCGCTTCAGCCGGATGTCCCACAGCATGCGGCCGTTGAGGTGGTCGCGGCCGAGCTGCGCTCCCGGCAGCACGAAACGGTGTGCGCCGCGCACCACCCAGCGCTGCATCATCACCCGCGTCAGCTCGGCATGGAACTGGATGCCCCAGGCATTGCGCCCGTAGCGGAAGGCCTGGTTGGGATAATGCTCGGCCTCGGCCAGCAACGTCGCGCCGGACGGCAGCGAAAAACCTTCCCGGTGGAACTGATAGACCATCTCCGGCCAGTCGATGAGGCCGCTGCCGGCTTCGGTCGGCCGGATCGGATACCAGCCGATCTCGACCAGGCCGTCATCATGGCCGGCGACCGAGCCGCCGAGATGGTTGACCAGCATCTGTGCGCCAAGGCAGATGCCGAGGAAGGGCTTGTCCTCCGCCAGTGGCACAGCCAGCCAGTCGGTTTCGCGACGCACGAACTCGCTGGTATCGTTGGCGCTCATCGGGCCTCCGAACACGACCGCACCAACATGGTCGGCCAGCGTTTCGGGCAGCGGATCGCCCAGCGGAGGCCGCCTGATGTCGAGGTGGAAGCCCGCTTCGACCAGCAACTGGCCGACCCGCCCAGGGCTCGACAGCTCCTGGTGCAGGACGATCAGAATCTTGCCCTTGTCGCGCGCCAGCATCACCCGTCAATCGCCCCGTTCGTCCGCGTCCTGTTCATCGCGAACGCGCTGACGCATCAGCACACGATCGCGCGGCGACACGCCGATCAGCTCCGCCGTCCGCCACACGATGTTGTCCTCAAGCTCGTGGATTTCACCGTCGGCGTATACCATCTCCCAAAGGATGCCGATGAACTCGATCTTGGCCGTCTCGTCGAGGCTCCGGTTGAGCACGCTGGTGAAGGCGAAGAGATCGACCGCCTCGTTATGGGCTTCGTCGCCAGCCTTCACGATCTCGTCCAACTCGTCGCCGGAAAGCGCGTAGGAGCCTGCCAGCACCTCGCGCAGCCTTTCCCGCTCGGTCTCGGCACGTATGCCGTCGGCGTCGATGACGAAGAACATCAAGGCCGCGGCCGCGACCCGGGGATCGTCCGCCTTGAGGCCGCCCCCGCGTGGCTTTTCGGGCAGGGCGCTGAAGAACGACTTCAGTCTTTCGAGCATAGGCTTGCGGTTCCTAGCAGTATCAGAT
>JAEWFU010000033.1 GCA_023388675.1 Pseudomonadota bacterium
TCGGTCGTTGCGATTTCGACCCTCGCGCCGGCGATCTTAAGCTCGGCTTCGCTCTGTTCCTCGTTCCACAGATAGGCCCAGCTCTGCCAGCCATCCTCGTGTCGCAGCATCACCCGCGTCTCGATCAACCGCACCTTCTCGTCAGGCCTACGGAAATCGGCCGGAAAGGCGAAGCTTTTGATCAACGCTGACCCGACGGGAAACTCGAACGCCTCTTCGGCATCGTAGCGCGCGGCCTTGCCTTCCGGCACATAGACGAAACGCTGCTTCAGCGCGCCGTCGGAGAACAGCGCGGTGTGCGGCTCGAACGGCACCACGCCTTCGGTCGGCGCCTGCGCGCGCGCATCATCGAAGAAACCGAACTCGGACAGCAGCCGCGGCGGCTTGTCAGCCATGATCGCCGCATCGGAAGGGGCCGCATAGGCGGGAAGAGAGAAGATAGCTGCCATGCAGACAGCGATTGCCCGGACCATGCGGAGGGCAGCGTTTCTTCGCGCCCCCCTCTGTCCTGCCGGACATCTCCCCCACAAGGGGGGAGATCGATCGACTACCCAGCTTTCGCCAATCTCAAACGTTGTAGAAGGGTCGGGAGGTAGGAAGCTGCCGATCTCCCCCCTTGTGGGGGAGATGTCCGGCAGGACAGAGGGGGGCAACGTAAAGTGCCAACCTCCGAGCATGGCTCTCATTCCCACTACGCCCCTTTGTCCTGCGGCAAGGTCACCGGCGCGGGTTCAGGCAGCGAGCCCTTGTAACCGGCAATGTCCTTGTCCGGCCACCAGCCCCAGGGCAGCAGCATCTGCGAGATCATCTTGAGGTTGGCGAAGGTCGTGTCTTCCGCTTCGACGATATAGATCCGGTCCCCCGCCGACACCCATGAGAAATATTCCGGAATCCGCGTCACCCCGTCCCACACGATGTCCGGCACCGGCGTTCCGGAGACGTCGGAGATGATCTTGCCGACCTCGCCATCCGGCTCGCCGCCTCCCTCTCCATAGGTGTTACCGTGAACATAGACGCCGCGCGGCACGAACATGTAGGCGTCGTCCTCGTAGTCGTTCGGATATGCGGCGATCAGCACGTGGGCCGTGCCGTTGCGGTCGAAGCGGTTGCCGAAGACGTGCACGTTGCGGTTGGCCATTACCATCACGCCCATGCCCTTGGGCACGATGCCGACGATGTTGCCCTCCGGCGCGAAATTAGGCGTGTCGTTGTCCATGACGTCATTGTCGAAGACGCGAATGTCGTGCCCGCCCTGCACCGGCAGATTCGGCAGGTCGAAGATGAGAATGCCGCCTGTGTTGCGGCGCGCGGTGTTGCCGTAGACGTCGGCCCTGTAGGAATTCTCGATCTCGATACCCGCGACGTTATATTCTGCGACCGAATTGCGGACGATGATATCCTCGCTCTGCCCGACATAGATGCCGGCATCGGATGCGCCGCGCACGGTCACGCCCTCGATCAGGACATTTCTGGAGGAAACCGGATAGACTCCATAGGCTCCGTTTTCAGCCTTGGGTCCGCCCGTCCACTCGACGCGCAGGTTTCGAAAGGTGATCTGATCCGACCCTTTCGACTTGACGCCGTCGCCCTTGGTGTCCTCGACAGCGAAGTCTTCCAGCACCACCCGGTCGGAAGTCACCAGCAGCCCCTCGCCCGCGCCGGCCTGTCCCTTGAAGGACAGTACAGTTCGATCCGCGCCCTCGCCGCGCACGGTCACCTCGTCGACGTCCAGCGACAAGCCGTCGACCAGGTCGTAGCGACCGGCGGCGATTGTCACGGTATCGCCCGGTTCTGCCAGAATAAGAGTTTCTATCAGTCGTTCGTTGGCGTCGGGGCCGGGCATCACGCGGTGATCTGCCGCGAATGTCGGAAGCGCCAGACAAGAAAGTACGGCAGTCGCCGCCAGAGACTCTTTGACAAATCGCATGGCGCATCCTCCCCTTTACCATCACGATGGTCGTACTATTGCATGAAGTCAATAAAGATGAAACGATTTCATATATGAAGGAAGATACTGCTCCCAAGGGCGCACGCCCACGACAGCAACGGGCCATCGAGACCCGCGCCAGCCTGCTTGCTGCCGTGGAAACCATTGTCGCGGAAGAAGGCATCCAGGCAGTCACGACCACGCGGGTAGCCAGCGACACCGACGTCGCCGTTGGAACGATCTACCGTTATTTCGCCGACCGCGACGCGATGCTGCTGGCGGCCTACGACGCGACTGTCGCCAGGCTGATCGACACCTGCCACGCAGCCCTCGAAAACCTCCAGGACGGAACGCCCGTTGAAGACGCCGCACGACACCTGCTCGGCGTTTATCTGGAGGCGGCGGAGGCCACGCCTGCCCATGCGGGCCTGCTCGCAACCATGCGCCTGCTGCGGCCGATCGAGGTCGACCGCAGTTCTACCGGCGATCGCGTCATCACCGATCTCGTCGCCCCGTTCTTCGAGCGCTTCACACGCAATGCCGAGGTGAACCCGCTGCAGCTCCAGCTTCTGGGCTCAACTCTGGGCACGATGGTGGACCTCTATCTCGTTGCACCTGATGATACCGATCGCGCGCTCGTGCGTGCCGAGACGGAGGCATATCTGCTTTTCATGATCGGGCGCATCGTCGAGGAACGCTAGTTCGAACGCGCCCTGTTCATTCGGGCCGGGTTGTTCTATGCCCCATTCCAACCATGATCGCCCGCCATTGAGGCGCAATCGCAGGTATACGATGAATCCGACAGAAGCGCCCTCGCGTTGCCGTATAGTGCTCATTGCGCCACCCGCAGTGGAGGCCGGCAGGCTCGTTGCCGCCCTTGACGGCGGTGATGTCGCATCTCTGATCTTGCCGGCCTGGGACATGGACGACGATGCGTTCCAGCGTTATGCGGAACAGGTCGTGCCTGCCGCCCAGGAGCGCGGCGTCGCTGTGGTGATCGGCGAGAGCAGCCGTGTCGCCATGCGCACCGGCGCGGATGGCCTGCATGTCGAGACCAGCCGCCGGGAACTCGAGGAGATCATCGCCAAGCATCAGGCCAGGCTGATGATCGGCACCGGCGGCGCGACAAACCGCGACGACGCGCTGGAGCTTGGCGAGGCGCGGCCCGATTACCTCTTTTTCGGCCGCTTCGGCTACGACAACAAGCCTGAGCCGCATCCGCGCAATCTCAAGCTCGGCGAGTGGTGGGCCGAGATGGTGCAGGTCCCCTGCATTGTCGCCGCCGGCTCGGAGATCGAGAGCGCGTTGACGGTTGCCGCCACCGGCGTCGAATTCGTGGCCTTGTCCGAAGCGATCTATTCCGACGGCCGCGACCCGGCTGAAAGCGTTGCGACGGTCAACGCCGCATTGGACGCGCAGGCTCCACGGCTGGAGGACTGAGTTATGCGTAGGCCGGCCTTCGTGCTGATCGCGGGTCTGTCGGTGGTCACGCCCGCGCTGGCCGAAACCAGCGGCCCCGACGGCGGGAGGGTCACGACCCCAGCCCCGGACAAGGTCGATCCCGAGCGTTTCTCGGAGCGGCCGGCGGACATCGCCTATGGCGCGTTCCAGAGAGGCCTCTACAAGACGGCGCTCAATCTGGCGACGCCGCTGGCGCTCGAAGGCAACCCCGCAGCACAGACCCTCGTCGCCGAGATTTACTCGCGGGGGCTGGGCGTCCGGCAGGACGTCGTAACCGCGATGGAGTGGTACGAGAAGGCTGCCGAGCAGAAGGTACCCGAGGCGGTTTTCCAGCTCGCCATGATCCTGCTCGACGGCGGTGCGGAAATCGGCGATCCGGACCGCGCCTACACGCTTCTCAAGGAGGCGGCCGACGCGGGCAACAGGCTGGCGCAGTTTAATTTCGCGCAGATGACCAACAGCCGCGATCAATCGCCGGAAGGCATGAAAACGACCGCCACATATTACGAGAAAGCCGCCGAGGCCGGCCTTGCGGATGCCCAATATGCCATGGCGCAGATTTACGAGCAGGGCTTCGGCGGCAAGCCGGTCGACATGGACGAGGCGCGGCGCTGGCTGGAACTGGCCGCGGCCCAGAATTTCGACACCGCGCAGATCCAGCTCGGCACCTGGCTGGTGGAAGGCATCGGAGGCAAGCATGAGCCCGAGGAAGGTTTCTCCTGGCTGCTGCGCGCGGCAAGGGCCGGAAACCCCGCGGCCCAGAACCGGATCGCCAAGCTCTATCGCGCCGGCATCGGCGTCGAACCCGACCGGGTGACGGCCGCAGCGTGGTATTTGCGCGCGCGGCGAGCGGGTCTGATCGACACGATCATGGAAGATCAGCTTGACGGCCTCACGGAAGATGAGATGCAGCTTGCCAGCAGGCGCGCAGCCGTACTCTGACGGAAGCACTCGCGAAAGCCGACGTCCGCTCTCTTGCCTCTCCGGCCGTTTTGTGGTCTTGGAGCGCCGATAAGTGCGCCCCTTGCGGCGTGGCACGCACAAATTCCGGAACCACACAATGGCTAAGATCAACGGCAACGAAATCCGTCCCGGCAACGTCATCGAACACGATGGCGGTCTGTGGGTGGCGGTCAAGACCAACGCGGTGAAGCCCGGCAAGGGCGGCGCCTACAACCAGGTCGAACTCAAGAACCTCATCAACGGCACCAAGCTGAACGAGCGCTTCCGCGCCGCAGAGACCGTTGAGAAGGTGCGTCTGGAACAGAAGGACTTCACCTTCCTCTACGAACAGGGCGACGCGCTGGTGTTCATGGATGACGAGAGCTACGAGCAGCTCGAACTCGACAAGGAGTTCGTCGGCGAGCGCGCGGCCTTCCTGCAGGACGGCATGAAGGTGACCGTCGAACTCCACGAGGAGCGCCCGATCGGCATCTCCCTGCCCGATCAGGTGACGCTGACCATCACCGAGGCCGACCCGGTCGTGAAGGGCCAGACGGCAGCTTCGTCCTACAAGCCTGCCGTGCTGGAAAACGGCATTCGCGTTATGGTCCCGCCCTTCATCTCGTCGGGCGAAAAGATCATCGTCGACACCAACGAGATCACCTATATCAGCCGCGCCTGAGCGGCTGATACCTGAATTTTGGAGACCGTGAATGGCGCGTTCGGCGATCATCAACGTCATGGTTCAGGCAGCCATGAAGGCCGGCCGCTCGCTGTCGCGCGACTTCGGCGAGGTACAGAACCTTCAGGTCTCGCTCAAGGGGCCGGGTGACTATGTCAGCCAGGCCGACCGCAAGGCCGAGGAGATCATCCACGCCGAGCTTTCAAAGGCCCGGCCCGGCTATGCTTTCCTGATGGAGGAGCGTGGCGCGGTCGAAGGTGACGATGACCAGCATCGCTGGATCGTCGATCCGCTCGACGGTACGACGAACTTCCTGCACGGCATCCCGGTCTTTTCCATTTCGATCGCGCTGGAGCGGCAGGGCCAGATCGTCGCCGGCGTCATATACAATCCGGCGATGGACGAGCTCTACACCGCCGAGCGCGGCGGCGGCGCGTTCATGAACGATCGCAGGCTGCGCGTTGCGGCACGCACCAAGCTCTCCGACGCGGTGATCGGCACTGGCATCCCCCATCTCGGCCGCGGCCATCACGGGCGCGCTTTGGTCGAGTTGAAGAACGTGATGGGCGAGACGGCCGGCATTCGCCGTCTCGGCTCGGC
>JAEWFU010000334.1 GCA_023388675.1 Pseudomonadota bacterium
CTGTGCTGGTTCTGCGCCTGCCACACCAAGCAGACGCGGCGCTACGAACCGGTCGCCGCCTTCCTGCAAAGCCTCCGCGAGGAAATCCGCACGGTCGGCGCGCTGGTCGGCAACGGCGCTCAGGTCGCCGCACTCCATTTCGGCGGCGGCTCGCCGACGCTGCTTGCGCCCGATGACCTTCGCTCGCTGATGGACACGCTGCGCACCAGCTTCGCCTTTGCGGCCGATGCGTCGATCAGCGTCGAGATCGACCCCAACGACATGGACGAACCGAAGCTCGACGCGCTCGCTGCGATCGGCCTGACCCGTGCCAGCCTCGGCATCCAGGATTTCGACGAGCGCGTGCAGAAGGCGATCAATCGCGAGCAGAGCTTCGAGGCGACGCGCGCGGTCGTCGACGGGTTGCGCGACCGCGGGATCGGCTCGGTCAATCTCGACATGCTCTACGGCCTGCCGCACCAGACATGCGACAGCCTCGCCACGACAGCCGGCAAGGTCCTGTCGCTGCATCCGGACCGCATCGCCCTCTTCGGCTATGCCCACGTACCCTGGTTCAAGAAGCACCAGACGATGATCGACGAGGCAGCGCTTCCGGACAGCAGCGGGCGGCTCGCACAGTATGAGCTTGCAGCCGGCCTGATCGAATGGGCAGGCTATGTGCCTATCGGTCTCGATCACTTCGCATTGCCGGGCGACACCCTCGCAGCGGCAGCCAGGATCGGGCGGCTGCGCCGCAATTTTCAGGGCTACACGGACGACGACTGCGAGACGCTGATCGGGCTCGGCCCGTCTTCCGTCAGCCGGTTCCGCCAGGGCTACGCGCAGAACGTAACCGCCACCGGTGAATATGAAAGACGCGTGCGGAAGGCGTCGCTGGCCACGACACGCGGCATCGTCCTGTCGGACGACGATCGCCTGCGCGCCTGGACGATCGAGCGCCTGATGTGCGACTTCGGCTTCAGTATCCCGGAGATGAACATGCGCTTCGGCAGTGCTGCCAAGCCGATCCTTGCCGAAGCAGCCGCCATGACGCGGGAGCCCGAGCCGCTTCTGCTGCGCGAGAAAGACCGCTTCATCGTTCCCCCCGCCAGTCGCCCATTGGTCCGGCTTGCCGCCGCGCGATTCGACCGTTATTTCGCCAGCGGCAAGGCAAGACATTCGGTGGCGGTCTGACCTGCCTTCATCTTGACTCGGTGTGGCCCCTCCTGTATCGGGACCGCAAATCCGGCGTGGAGTCTCTCCGCGCCGGTCGTTCTTTGCGCGAAGATGGCGCTGTGGGACGCAATCCCGAAACCGACTGACAAAAAGACGGCCGGACCGCATTGCGGTCGCTGGAGGCCGGACGAACAGCGAAAGGCAGAATAATGTTCGCAGTCATCAAAACCGGCGGCAAGCAGTACCGCGTCGCCGCCGACGATGTGTTGAAGATCGAGAAAGTGGCCGGCGAAGTCGGCGAGATCGTAACCATCGGCTCCGTGCTGGCCTTCGGCGAAGGCGAGAACGTCACCATCGGCGCGCCCTTCGTGGACGGCGCTTCGGTCGCCGCCGAGGTTGTCGAGCAGGGCAAGGCTCCGACGGTCATCGCATTCAAGAAGCGCCGCCGCCAGAATTCGCGCCGCACGCGCGGCCATCGCCAGTTGCTCACCACGGTGCGCATCTCGGAAATCCTGACCGACGGCGCGAAGCCCTCGAAGAAGGCCGCCGCCAAGAAGGAAGCACCGAAGGCGGAAACCAAGAAGGACGAGGCTCCGAAGGCCGAAGCCGCCAAGACCGAGACGGCCGCTGCGCCGCTGTTCAAGGCGCCGAAGGGCAAGGGCGACGACCTGACCGAGATCAAGGGCATCGGCCCCGTGGCTGCAGGCCAGCTCAACGAGCAGGGCATCACCACCTTCAAGCAGGTGGCGGGTCTCTCCGACGAGGACATCGCCCGCATCGACGAGGCGATGCCTTTCAGCGCCGACCAGATCAAGGACTGGCGCGAACAGGCCAAGGAACTGGCGAAGTAATTTCGCCTGGTGATTGAAATTTCCCGCGAAAGCGGGCATTGAGAGATTGAGGCGCTCATCAGGGCGCAAAGGAGCACTACGATGGCACACAAGAAAGCTGGCGGTTCTTCGCGCAACGGTCGCGATTCCGAGTCCAAGCGCCTTGGCGTCAAGAAGTTCGGCGGCGAGAAGGTCGTTGCCGGCAACATCATCATCCGTCAACGCGGCACCAAGTGGCACCCGGGCGTGAACGTCGGCATGGGCAAGGACCATACCCTTTTCGCACTCGAGCAAGGCGCCGTGTCGTTTGCACGCAAAGCCAATGGCCGAACCTACGTATCGGTGAACCCGATTCAGGAAGCAGCGGAGTAAGCCGGATCCGCACCAAGACACCGGCGCCCCATCTCGGGACCGGTGTCCGGACAGTCCGGAAAAGGAACAGGGGAGATGGGTCGCCATCTCCCCTTTTTCATTTCATCTGGAGGACTGACCCATGGTTGCCGAGAAGGAAGACGTCGAGGACGAGAGTCTGCACATAGACTGCCCGGTCCTTGTGACGGAGCGCCTCGTGCTGCGCCCGCCGCACAAGGACGACGTGCCGGAGCTGGTCGAACTCGCCAACAACCGCAAGCTGGCCGAGATGCTGGGGCGCATGCCCCACCCCTACACCCAGCATCACGCCCATACCTTCCTGGAAGGCACTCGCAACGGGGCGATTGCCGGCTGCACCTATGCCATCACTCTCGCCGACAATGGTGCGTTCCTGGGGTGCGCCGGCCTGCACCCGCGCAGCCAGGGGCTCGAGCTCGGCTACTGGATCGGCGAACCCTACTGGGGCCGTGGTTACGCGACCGAGGCCGCCCACGCGCTGGTCGACCTCGCCTTCCGGGCCACCCTGATCGACCGCCTGCACGTCTCCTGCCGCGTCATCAACTCCGCGTCGCGGCGGGTGATCCACAAATGCGGTTTCCAGTATTCCGGGCAGGGCATGCTGGAATCCGTATATGCCGGGCGCGTGCCCACAGAGCGCTACGCGCTCGACCGCGCCACCTGGGTCAGCCTCCGGAGCTGGGGGCAGGTTTGAGGAAAGGTCCCGGCCGCTCACGCGGTCGGGACATACTTCCGCAACCGGTGTGCCAAACATTCCGCCGGGCGTGGAATTTCTTTTCTTCTGGCTGTAGACCTATGCCTGCTATCCCGCTGAAATTCGAACAAGGGAACAGGCCATCGTGGCAGTCAAATCCGCAAAAGTCCGCGCGCACAGCGCCACTGCTGCATTGTGCACCGTCACCAACGACCGCGACAAGGTGATCGAGGCCGTCTTCTCGCCGAAGGCGGACGGCTTCACGCCGCTTGAAATCCAGGCGGCAGCGCTTGCTGCCTGCATCGCCGCCAGCGTCCGCATCGCCGCCCGCGCCATGGAACTCGGGCCACTCGGCGAGATCGAGGTCGAGGTCGAGGCGATCAAGGCCGAAGACGAGCCGAGCCGGCTCGGCCGCTTCGAGGTATCCGTCGCCTTCGCCGACCCTCTCGACGCCGCCGTTCAGGATCGGTTGATCGAGGCCGCCGAAGATATCTGCACCATCAGCAACACGCTTCGCGCCGGCGACACCGTCGTAGCCGGCCGCCGGGCATAGGCAGCACGCCATTACAGGAGAGTTCCCCATGCGTCGTCTCGTATTGTCCCTCGCGCTGGCGTTGTCGGTCGCGCCCGCTCACGCCTTCACCGTCGCCGACTGGCTGGCGCATGAGGTGCCGGCCGCCGAGCCGGAAATTGCCTATGACGGCGATGCCGTGACTATGAAATTCTCCTCGCCGAACCCGGCCGCATCGCTGGTGCCGGAAGTCTGGACCAAGGGCTTCAAGTGGCTGAACGAGGCGACCAACGGCAAGCTGACGATCGAGGAATATCACGGCGGCACCCTGCATGCCGCGGCCGACGGCTGGCGCGCCGTGCGCAACAGGGTCAGCGACTATGCGGCCTGCTACACCTCCTATGAGGGCAGCGGGTTCCCGTTGCACAAGGCGATCGAGATGCCCTTTGTGACCCCGTCGAACCCGGTGGCGGCCACTCGCATCATCCAGGAACTGGCGCCGAAATATTTCGTACCGGAATGGGAAGGCCGCGGCGTCCTCTACGGTTACACCGTGATTGCCGGCGTCTCCGACGTCATGAGCAACAAGCCGATCCGCACGCCGGAAGACATGAAGGGCCTGCGCGTCATCGCCCAGGGCTTCCCGCCGGAAGCCGCCGAGGCGCTCGGCATCACCACGCTCAACATTCCCTTCCCGGAAATCTACACGGCCTTCCAGCAGGGCATCGCCGACGCCGTGATCTGGGTCGATCCGGGGTTCGTGCCGTTCAAGATCTACGAACTCGCCAAATACCACACCAGTCTCGGTCTCACCGCCCAGCACATCGACACCTGTATCAACCGTGATGCCTATGCAGGCCTGCCCGATGCGCTGAAGCCGGTCTTCGGCCAGTTCCAGCAGAACATCGCCCATGCGGTGAGCCAGCGCCTCGGCGTCGAGTTCCGCGAACAGGCGCTCAAGACCTACGCCGACAACGGCGTCGAACTGATCACGCTTTCCGACGAGGAAAAGCAGACCTGGCAGGAGGCTCTGCAGCCGGTTCTCGACGCCTGGATCGAGGCTCGCGAGGCAGAAGGTCTGCCGGCCCGTGAGCTGGTCGAGGACATCCGCCGACTTGACGCGGAATATGGTGATGCGAGCGCGGAGGAAATCTTCGAGATGACCGTCAACACGCCCGTCGAAGGGCTGCTGCCCGCGGCGCAGTAGATGCAGCGTATCGTCGACTTCCTGGAAGGCTGGGTCGCCTATCTGCTTCTGCCCGGGCTGGCCTTGCTGGTGGGAGCCGACGTGGTGCTGCGCTACGTGCTGAACCTGCCGTTGCGGTGGGGCAACGACGTCAAGGAACTGTTGCTGCTGCTTGTCGTCGTCGGCGCCCTGCCGGGCGTCAGCCTCGCCGACCAGCACATCCGCGTCGGCCTGCTCGACCGGCTGTTTCGCAATCGGGCCGGCCGGCTCTGGGTTGCGCTGCGCCACCTTCTGACGGGGATGGTCGCCGTTGCCATTGCCTATGCGGTGCTGCTGATGGCGCTCGACATGTATCGCTATGGCGACCGTGCCGAGATGATCGCCATCAGCTTCTGGCCGTTCGCCGCCTTCGTCACGCTGGCAGCCGCCCTGTCGGCGCTGGCCGAGTTCGTCCGCGCGGTCCGCGCACTGAAAGAGAACCGCTGATGGACCCGTTGACGCTCGGCATCGTCTTGCTTGCCGCCATGCTCGTCGTCGTCCTGCTGGGCCTCCCGGTCGGCTACGCCCTGCTCGGCGCCGGCACCATCGGCTACGCGTTGCTTTCCGGCCCCTCCCAGGCCCTCACCCAGGTCGGCCTGGCACTGTGGGACAACGGCACCAACTTCCTGTTCATCGCCGTGCCGCTCTTCATCCTGATGGGGCAGCTCATCTTCCACGCCGGGCTGGCAGAGGACATATTCTCGCTGGCCCAGCGCGCCTTGCGGCGTCTGCCCGGCGGGCTCGGCGTCTCGACCGTGCTCGCCTCTGCCGGCTTCGGCGCCGTCACCGGCTCCAGCGTCGCCGCCGTGGCGACGATGGGCAACATCGCCGTGCCCCAGATGATCAAGCGCGGCTACAGCGACAAGCTTTCGACGGCAACGGTGGCAAGTGCCGCCACGCTCGCCATCATCATCCCGCCCAGCGTGCCGCTGGTCATCTACGGCGTCTGGAGCGAAACCTCGATCGGTTCGCTCTTCATCGCCGGCATCGTGCCGGGACTGATCCTGATGCTCGCCTTCGTGGCGACCGTTATGCTGCAGCGTCGCCAATACGCCGCTGCGACACGGGCAGAGCCTGCCGCCGCCGATCGCCCTCTTTCCGCCCACGCAGTGGGGCTGGTTTCGGTGGTCGTCATCTTCGTGATCGTCATCGGCGGCATCTATGCAGGCGTCTTCACGCCCACCGAAGCCTCGGGCGTGGGCGTTCTGAGCGTGCTCGTCATCGCGCTTGTCAGCCGCCGCCTCGGCCTGGCGATGATGCGCGATGCGCTGAAGGAAACGATCCGCACCTCGGCTGCGATCTTCCTGATCCTCACCGGCGGCATCATCCTGTCGCGCTTTCTCGTCCAGACCCGACTGACGGATGCCGTGGTCGGCCTCGTCTCCGACCTGGACGCGTCGCCGCAGGTGATCCTTCTGGCGCTGGCGCTTGTCTACCTGCTGCTCGGCGCGATCATGGACACGTTCGGCATGCTGATCCTCACGCTGCCGCTCGTGCTGCCCATCACCGTCGCACTCGGCTACGATCCGATCTGGACCGGCATCTATCTGACGATCCTGATGGAGATCGCCATGCTCACGCCGCCGATCGGGCTCAACGTCTTCGTGCTGGAGCGCGCCACCGGCGTGCCGGCAAGCCGGATCTTCGCCGGCGTCTGGCCGTTCGTGGCCGCCTCGCTCGCGGTCGTGGTCCTGCTGGTCTTCTTCCCGCAGCTCGCCACCTGGCTGCCACAGACGATGCGCTAACCCAGCTCCACCCAGA
>JAEWFU010000036.1 GCA_023388675.1 Pseudomonadota bacterium
AGGTGGCGAACGCGCTGGAAAACGGCGCGCGGCTGCTTGCCGGCGGCGAGCGTGATCAAGCCGGGTCGCTTTTCTATCGTCCGACGCTGCTGGTCGACGTTCCCGATAGCGCCGCGATCATGCGCGAGGAGACCTTCGGCCCCGTCGCGGCGGTGACGCCGTTCGACACCGAAGCCGAAGTCGTGGCCCGCGCCAACGCGACCGAATACGGTCTGGTGGCCTATGTCGTGACCGAGAACGGCGCGCGCCAGCTTCGCATGGGCCGCGCGCTCGACTACGGCATGGTCGCGATCAACCGGGTCAAGATTACCGGTGCGCCGGTGCCGTTCGGCGGCATCAAGCAATCAGGCCTCGGCCGCGAAGGCTCCCGCCATGGGCTCGAAGCCTTTACCGAACTCAAATATCTCTGCCTCGACGCAGCCTGAAGAAAAGGAAGAATGACGATGCTCGACCGCTCCAACGAACTCGCAGCCTGGGACCGCGACCATTTCTTCCACCCATCGACGCATATGGGCATGCACGCGCGAGGCGAGGCCCCGAACCGCGTGATTGCCGGGGGTGAGGGCGTCTACATCACCGATGCGAACGGCAAGACGAGTCTCGATGCCTTTGCCGGCCTCTATTGCGTCAATGTCGGCTACGGCCGCCAGAAGATTGCCGACGCGATCGCGGAACAGGCGAAGGAGCTCGCTTACTATCACGCCTATGTCGGCCACGGTACGGAAGCCTCGATCCGGCTTGCGAAGATGATCATCGACCGGGCGCCGGAAGGCATGAGCCGCGTCTATTTCGGCCTTTCCGGCTCCGATGCCAACGAAACCAACATCAAGCTGATCTGGTACTACAACAACGTTCTGGGACGGCCCGAGAAGAAGAAGATCATCTCGCGCTGGCGCGGCTATCACGGGTCGGGCGTGATGACCGGCTCGCTGACCGGCCTCGAACTCTTCCACAACGCGTTCGACTTGCCGCGGGCACCGATCCTGCACACCGAGGCGCCCTATTATTTCCGGCGCGAAGACCGCTCGATGTCGGAGGAGCAGTTTTCACAGCATTGCGCCGACAAACTCGAGGAGATGATCCTCGCCGAGGGGGCGGATACGGTTGCCGCCTTCATCGGCGAGCCTATCCTCGGGACGGGGGGCATCGTTCCGCCGCCGGCTGGCTACTGGGAGAAGATCCAGGCCGTGCTGCGCAAATACGACGTGCTGCTGGTCGCCGACGAGGTCGTCACCGGCTTCGGCCGGCTGGGCACCATGTTCGGGTCCGACCATTACGGCATGAAGCCGGACCTCATCACCATCGCCAAGGGCCTCACCTCGGCCTATGCGCCGCTTTCCGGTGTCATCGTCGGTGATCGTGTCTGGAAGGTGCTGGTCGACGGCTCGGACAAGCTGGGTTCGCTCGGCCATGGCTGGACCTATTCCGCGCACCCGATCTGCGCGGCGGCGGGCGTCGCCAATCTGGAACTGATCGACGAGCTCGACCTGGTGACCAATGCCGGCGAGACCGGCGCCTATTTCCGCGCCGCGCTTGCGGATGCGGTCGGCGGGCACGCCAATGTGGGCGAGGTGCGTGGCGACGGGCTGATGGCTGCGGTAGAGTTCGTCGAGGATCGTGACGACCGCAAATTCTTCGATGCGTCGCGGAAGATCGGCCCGCAAGTTGCCGCTGCGCTGCTCGAGCGCGGCGTCATCGGCCGTGCTATGCCGCAGGGCGACATCTTGGGCTTCGCTCCGCCGCTCTGCCTGACGCGCGAGGAGGCAGACATCGTGGCTGCCAAGACCGCCGAGGCGGTCAAGAGCGTGTTCGAAGAGGGCTGAGCCCTGATCCCACTCCCGAGGCAATAAAAATGGCGGGCCCCGGCCTCGGCACGTCCTCAGATTGCTGACGAACCCCGTCCGATTTGGGCGGGGTTTGTGTATGGTGTTGAAGTTTCTTGGAGAATGACCGTCAGGATTGGCTGTCCGGAGACTGCTGGTTCAACATGACCCAGTGAATCAAAAACCCCCGGCTAACGCCAGGGGCTTGTCAACAGTCTGAGGGTGCCGTTGGCGCCCTCTCTGCTTCGGGTCATGTCGCCTGCTATTCGCGGTTGCCCAGGAACTGGAGCAGGAACATGAACATGTTGATGAAGTCGAGGTAGAGCCGCAGCGCACCCATGATAGCCTTGCGGCCGGCAACCAGCGCACCGTCGCCTTCGTAGTACATTTCCTTGATCTGCTGGGTGTCGTAGGCGGTGAGGCCTGCGAACACCAGCACGCCGATCGCCGAGATGGCGAACTGCAGCGCGGACGATCCGAGGAAGATGTTCACGATCGACGCGAGGATAAGACCCCAGACGCCCATGATCAGGAACGAGCCCATGCCCGAAAGGTCGCGCTTGGTGGTGTAGCCGAACAGCGACAGCGCCAGGAACGCGGTGGCGGTGATGAAGAACGTCTGCACGATCGAGGCGCTGGTGAACACCAGGAAGATCGACGAAAGCGAGATGCCCATCACGGCCGCGAAGGCCCAGAACGTGGTCTGGGCAGCCGAAAGGCTCATCTTTTCCACACGGAACGATAGGAAGAACACCATCGCCAGCGGCGCAAGCATCACGACCCAACGCAGCGGCGAGCCGTAGAGTGCGGTGCCGAGCGCGGTCAGCATCTTGCCGTTGCCAAGGGTAGCCACCGCGGCAGCCGGATCGTTCGTGGTTGCAAGCATGACGGTGCCAAGTGCGGCAATGCCGGTGATCGCGAGGCCAAGCGCCATCAGGTTGTAGACCCTGATCATGTAAGCGCGCAGGCCCTCGTCGATCGAGGCGTCAGCGCGCGAACCGGCGGTCGCCACACGAGCCTGATAGTTGCGAAGGTCAGCCATAATTTCCTCTTTTCTGCTCATGTTCCGTCGGGTGTCGGGCATACGCCCAGGCGCCGCTGGCGGAACTCCAGCATGCCTGATGTGAAATATGCTCATTCCCTAGCGTTCGGACAAGAGCAATTGCACACGGAAACGCTTCGTGAGCCTCACAAAACGTTCATCTGCGACATCGAACCGCGCCGAAGGTTAATGCAACAGCACGCCTCACAGATTGCGCAGCACGGGTGCTGCCTTGTGGCCCAACACCCGCCAGGTCCCGATCAGGCCGAACCCGACGGTCAGAACCAGTGCGATCACCACCGTCGACACCGCCACCTCCGGCAGGAATGCCGAGGGCAGCGTCATGATGCGGGCGATGACGAACCATGCCGCCGCGCCACCCGCCAGAAGTGCAAACAGGGCGGTCGCCAAGCCGATGATGGTATATTCCAGAGAGAAGGCCCGGATCAGCGTGCGGCGGGTCGCACCAAGCGTCTTCAGCACCACCGCGTCATGAACGCGGGCACGGTTTCCTGCCGCAAGTGCACCCGAAAGCACGAGCACGGAAGCGACCAGCGCGATCGCCGCCGCTGCCCGGATCGCCACGGCGAGTTGCGCGACGATCGTGTTGACGATCTCGAGCGCATCCTTGACCCGGACGCTCGTGACACCCGGAAAGGCGCGCGTGACGGCATTCAGCAGGCTGGCCTCGTCGGCAGATGTCGCCTGCTCGTCGGAGAGTGTGGCGAGCCAGGAATGCGGTGCGCCTGCAAAGGTGTTGGGTGAAAACACCATGACGAAATTGATGCCGAGCGATTCCCACTGCACTTCGCGGAAATTGGCGATCCGCGCCGTGATGTTGCGCCCCAGCACGTTGACGGTGACCGTGTCGCCGAGCTTCAGCCCGAGTTCGCCCGCTTCCTGCGCTGCGAAGGATACCAGCGGCTCGCCGTCGTAATCGTCCGGCCACCATTCGCCGGCCGTCAGAGTGGAATTCTCCGGCACATTGCGGGCGTAGGTAATGCCGCGGTCGCCGCGCAGCACCCATGCGCCTTCCGGCGGCACCTGAATCTCACGCACGTCGACGTCGTTGAGCGCCATCACCCTGCCACGCAACATCGGGACACGGATAAGCTTCCCCTCGGGAGATTCTGCCTGGACGAGGTCGGCGAACGCATCCACATCGCCGCTCTGGATGTCGACGAAGAAGAAATTCGGCGCCTGTTCAGGCAGGTTGCCCGCGATCTGACGCCGCAGATTGCCGTCGATCAGCGCCAGCGAGACGAGCAGCGTCAGGCCCAATCCGAGCGACAGCACGACGGAAGGCGTCAGCGCCCCCGGGCGATGGATATTGCCGATGGCGAGCCGGAGCGCCGTGGAGCGGACTCGCGGGCTTCGGCGCGCCAGCCACTGCACGGCCGACGCGACAAGGCGCAGCACCAGGAACGCGAAGATCACCGCACCGACGAAGATGATCGCGATGCGCCGGTCGGTCGACGTCCACACGGCAAGCGCCGCCAGCGCGACGGCGACCGCAAGCGTCGCAACGACATAGACCGGGCGCGGCAGGCCGCGGGGATCGAACCCCATCTCGCGGAATAGTGCCGTGGCCGGGACGTCGCGCGCGCGGCCCAGCGGCAGCAGGGCGAACGCCAGTGTCACCAGCACGCCGAACAGCGCCGCAAGGCCGAGCGCGCCGGGATAGAGCCCGCCAGCCGCCGGCACCGGCAGCACCGAGGACAGCATCGCGCCGGCCGCAAGCGGCATCAAGGCACCCAGCACCAGCCCGACGGCGATGCCGACCCCCGCGATAGCCAGGATCTGGATCAGATAGACGGTGAAAACGAAGCGCCCCGAAGCACCGAGGCTCTTGAACGTCGCAATCACCCCGCGCTTGCTGTCGAGATAGGCGCGCACCGCGTTGGCGACGCCCACACCGCCGACGACCAGCGCCGTCAGCCCGACCAGCGTCAGGA
>JAEWFU010000395.1 GCA_023388675.1 Pseudomonadota bacterium
CCTGCTTGTAGGCAGGGTCGTGCTCCTCGTCGACGACGATCAGCCCGAGATCGTTGAACGGCAGAAACAGCGCCGAGCGCGCGCCGGCCACCACGCGCACCCGTCCTTCCGCAACCTGGCGCCAGACGCGCTCCCGCATCCTCGGCGACAGGTCGGAATGCCATTCGGCGGGTTTGGCACCGAAGCGGTCGTGGAAGCGGTCGAGGAAGGCCGCCGTCAGCGCGATTTCCGGCACCAGCACCAGCACCTGCCGACCGGCTTCCACCGCCGCAGCGATCGCCTCGAAATAGACTTCCGTTTTGCCCGAGCCGGTCACGCCGTCGAGCAGCGTGACGGAAAAGCCACCGCCTGCCTTGTCGCGCAACGTGTCGGCCGCATCTTGCTGGCCCGGCGTCAGCCCGGCGGATGCATAGGAAGGGTCGGGCGCAGCCACCACCGGCGGCGGCGGAATCTGGACGGCCTCGAACAGCCCCTGCGCCCTGAGCCCGTCGACGACCGTGAGCGAAACGCCCGCCGCATGGGCAAGGCCGGAACGCGTCCACGCCATGCCGTCGCGCGCCAGCTCGAGCACGCGAGCCCGCGCCGCCGTCGCCCGTTCGGGCTCGCACCCGGCAAACACCAGTCCTTCCAGCGGCGGCTCGGGGTCGAATGCGGCCGGCGCGCGCAGGAACATGCGAGCGACCATGCCGGGCGGCGACAGCGTGTAGGCCGCAACCCAATCGACGAACCGGCGGTCTGCCTCCGCGAGCGGCGGACAATCGAACACTTCGCTGATCGGCCGCAGCTTCTTCGTATCCACCTTGTCGGTCGGCGTGTCCCAGACGATGCCCGCCACCTCGCGCGGGCCGAGCGGCACACGCACGATCGAACCCGGGCCGACCGCCATGCCTTCGGGCACCGCATAGGAATAGGGCCGCTCCGCCGGCATCGGCACCAGCACGGGAACAATTCTGTTTCTGGACGAATCTTCGCTCATCGGACGTGACCTTGCCCGCTTCGTGCGTTAGAGCAAGGGCCAATGCGACGCGACGGCGCCACCGTCGCCAGACTGTCAGGGAAAGAGACCATGAAGTTCTTCGTCGATACCGCCGATGTGAAGGAAATCCGCGAGCTCAACGAGTTGGGCCTTCTGGACGGTGTGACCACCAACCCTTCGCTGATCCTCAAATCGGGCGGCAACATCACGGAAGTCACCAAGGAAATCTGCTCGATTGTTGAAGGCCCCGTCTCCGCCGAGGTGGTGGCGACCGAATACGATGAGATGATGCGCGAGGCCGACGTGCTGTCGAAAATCGCCGACAACATCTGCATCAAGGTGCCGCTGACGCTCGATGGGCTGAGGGCCTGCAAGGCGATCACCTCGAGCGGCCGCCTCGTCAACGTCACCCTGTGCTTCTCGGCCAATCAGGCGCTGCTGGCCGCCAAGGCAGGCGCGACCTTCATCTCGCCCTTCATCGGCCGCATCGACGACATGGGCGTCGACGGCATGGAGCTGATCTCCGAGATTCGCACCATCTACGACAATTACGGCTTCAACACCGAAATTCTCGCCGCCTCCATTCGCACGGTGAACCACGTCAAGCAGGCGGCCCTGATCGGCGCCGACGTCGCCACCGTGCCGCCGGCGACGCTGAAGGCGCTGGTCAAGCACCCGCTGACCGACAAGGGGCTGGAAGCCTTCCTCGCCGACTGGGCCAAAACCGGCCAGAAGATCGGTTAGAACGTGACGGGTTGAGGCTCGCTGGACCTTTGCGCCGTCATCCCGGCCGACTGAGCTTGCGAGGGAGAGCCGGGACCCATTGGTCAGAATATCGTCGAGCGCGGCCCGGCCATCGATATAGTGCGCGTCAAGGCAGTCCCGTGAACCCACCACCCGGCCGTGCCGCTCAATGGATCCCGGCTCGCGGTCGCTACGCTCCCCTGGCCGGGATGACGGTGGAGAGGCAACCGAACAAACGTCGATCCGTCGCACCCGCGCCCCGTTTCATCTTGCGAATGCGGTTGTCCCGAAACCGGCTGCCATTTTCGAGCGACTAGCTCTACCGCGTGAAGATGGCGGCCGGGTCGGTCGCCATTTTTTCGACCGTGTGCTGCTGCAGGAGCGCGGCGACCTCGCCCGGCTCGCCATCGAGCAGATCGGGCGCGATCGGCTTGCCGATGACGATGCGGAAAGCATCCTTCTTCTTGTTCAGGAGCTCGTGAAAGATCGTCATGTCGCGCAACTCGGTCGAATATTTCGACAGAAGGTAGAACAGACCGGAATTGCGCGCCGTGAGACGGGCCGGAACGACCGGTACGCCGAAGCGGCGGGCAAGCGCCACCACCGACCCCTGCCACGGCCGTTCGGTCAGCTTGCCTTCGTTCCAGTATGCGATACGCCCCGACGGGAACAGCACCACCGCCTTGCCGTCGCCGAAGGCGCGCGCGGTCATGGCGAGCGTATCGCGGCTCTTCGAATGCGACTTCTCGCCCTGTCGCCATTCCACCGGGATGATCAGGTCGCGGAAACCGGCCGCCACGCGCAGCGCATCGCGGTTGGCGAAGATCGCCATGTCGGGCCGGCACTCCTTGAGCAGGTCGAAGACCGCGATGCCGTCTGCAATGCCGGTAGGATGGCTTGGCGCCAGGATAAACGCGCCCTCCTTCGGCAGGTTCTCGGTTCCGGTTGCCGAAACATCGAGCGAAAGCAGGCGGCTCAGATAGTCGAAAGCGTCCCAGCCGGACATCGGGGCGATGTCGTTGGCCATGGAAACGGCCTGCCGGTAGTGGAAGGTGCGATAGATGACCGGCCGCAGGACCGGCCAGAGCGGGCTGCGGGAAAGCCGGGTCGCGCGCTCCGCGATAAGCTGATCGACGATATGCTTCACTTCCGAACCGGCTCGCTCGCTTTCCAGCGCTGAGACCGCTGAACCGGGCATCGACCTGAATTCCATTGGCAACCACTCCGTCGGGCCATGACTGGCTTAGGAAGGTGACAGCGCAGTGACAGGCCGAACCATCCCAAAACTCGAAACGCCATGCATCGGGAAAGGTTCCATGTCGCTTCGTCGCCCGGTGACGGCTGGCCTTACAATTCCTCGGACTCGTCCTGCCACAACTTCTGGGCTTCCTCGGGACTTGCAGGAACTTCGGCCGGCTCGACCTTGGAGGTCGATTGCTCCAGTTCCTGAGCAAGCGCCAGACGCAGCACTTCAGCAAGCTCGCGCGCCGCCCTGTCTTCTGCGTTGCGGACGGCCCGGAGCGCCGCGAACTCCTGCCGCGGAATATCGTATGGCGCCTGAACAGAGCGCCTACCGGCCGAAATGCGCTCGCCATTGCTGGCGTCAGTCAGCACATAGGTGCCCTGAACCGTGACGATGCCCGATGTCGGGTCGAGGTTCACACGGCTCGTGTTGATCGAGCTCGCCCGCGCATCGCTTGCGCGCACGGAAAGCTGGACCTTGTAGGCAGGCGACGCCGGCTGGCCCTTGCCGCCGCCAAGCAGGAAGATGAGATGGTTGCGCACTTCCTGCCCGACGCGGTCGTCGACCGGCGCGATCTCGATCGATTCGAGCCGCGCCGACGCGAAAGCCTGAGGGCCGGTAGCAGAAGTCACGTCGCCATAAAGCGGACGGACGGTGCAGCCGGCGGCCACCGCCAGTCCGAGGACGGGAATCAAAGTCAGAAGCCGCTTGTGCAGGCCGGGCCTACGGTGTGCGCGTCCCAGATCAGATGACGACATTGACGATCCTCTGCGGCACAACGATCACCTTGCGTGGCTGCTTTCCGTCGAGCGCGCTGCGCACGACATCCAGCGCGAGCGCGGCTTCCTCGACGGCAGATTGATCCGCGTTTCGCGCGATTGTCAAATCGCCACGCTTCTTGCCGTTGATCTGAACGGGCAGCACGATTTCGTCGTCGACGACGAGTGCGGGGTCGAATTCCGGCCAGGGTTGATTCGCAGCCAGCCCCTTGCTGCCCAGCACCGCCCAGCACTCCTCGGCCAGGTGCGGCATCATCGGCGCGATCATCCGCACCAGCGCCTCGACCGCCTCGCGCAAAGCCGCCTTGGCGGCTGTGTCAGCCGCGCCGGCGCCTGCAACCTGAGGCGAGAGCACGTTGACCAGCTCGTAGAGCCGCGCAACCGCCTTGTTGAAGCCGAGCTTCTCGATATCCTCGCCGACGGCCTTCACCGCCTTGTGTACTGACTTCGAGGTGAAAGCCGCATCGCCTTCCCGTGCCGGCGCGGGCGACACACCAGCCAGCGCAGGCGCGATCTCGGAAATCAGCCGCCACACCCGCTGGACGAAACGGTGCGCGCCCTCGACGCCCGCTTCGGTCCAGATCACGTCGCGTTCGGGCGGCGAATCCGACAGCATGAACCAGCGTGCCGTGTCGGCTCCGTAGCCGGCGATGATGTCGTCGGGGTCGACGACATTCTTCTTCGACTTCGACATCTTCTCGATCGGGCCGATGGTAACGTCCTCGCCGGAAGTGATCATGCTGGCGCGGCGCGCCCCGTCGACCTCCTCGACCTTGACCTCCGCCGGCGTCACCCAGGTTCCGTTGGCCCCGCTGCCGAGCCTGTAGGTCTCGTGAACCACCATGCCTTGCGTGAACAGGCCCTGGAACGGCTCCTCGACGCTGTTGAGATGCCCGGTCGCCTTCATGGCCCGCGCGAAGAAGCGCGAATAGAGCAGGTGCAGGATCGCATGCTCGATGCCGCCGATATACTGGTTGACCGGCAGCAAGCCGTTCGGCCCGTCCACATAGGCGAGGTCCGTCGGCCGCGCCTCGTCCCAGGGGTCGGTGAAGCGCGCGAAATACCACGACGAATCGACAAACGTATCCATCGTGTCGGTGTCGCGCCGGGCATCCTTGCCGCAGTTCGGACAGGCGACATGCTTCCAGGTCGGATGATGGTCGAGCGGATTGCCAAGCTTGTCAAACGAAACGTCGTCCGGCAACCGCACCGGCAACTGGTCGGCTGGAACCGGCACCGCGCCGCAATCGTCGCAGTGGACGACCGGGATCGGGCAGCCCCAGTAGCGCTGACGCGAGATCAGCCAGTCGCGCAGCCGGAACTGCACCTT
>JAEWFU010000402.1 GCA_023388675.1 Pseudomonadota bacterium
CCAGACCGAAGCGGAACGAACGCGCCATGAACAGCCTCGATCTCCCCGGCCGTCCGGAAGATACGCGCATCGTCGTCGCGATGTCGGGCGGCGTCGACTCCTCGGTTGTCGCCGGCCTCCTCAAGCGCGAAGGCTACGACGTCGTCGGCGTCACGCTGCAGCTCTACGACCATGGCGCCGCAACCCACCGCGCGGGCTCGTGCTGCGCGGGCCAGGACATCGACGATGCGCGCCGGGTCTCCGAAACACTAGGCATTCCGCATTACGTCCTCGATTATGAGAAGCGCTTCAAGGAAGCGGTGATCGACCCGTTTGCAGCAAGCTACGTGGCGGGTGAAACCCCGATTCCATGCGTCTCGTGCAACCAGACCGTCAAGTTCGCCGACCTGCTCGAAACCGCGCGCGAACTGGGCGCCGACGCGCTCGCAACCGGCCACTATATCCGCAGCCGGGCAAATGGCGCCCACCGCGCACTCTACCGCCCGGTGGATGCCGACCGCGACCAGAGCTATTTCCTGTTCGCCACCACGCAGGCGCAGATCGATTTTCTGCGCTTCCCGCTGGGCCACCTTTCCAAGCCGCAGGTGCGCGCCGAGGCCGAGGCCATGGGGCTGGTCGTCGCCAACAAGCAGGACAGCCAGGACATCTGCTTCGTGCCGCAGGGCAAGTATTCCGACATCATCGCGAAGCTGAAGCCGACGGCGGCCACGCCCGGCGACATCGTCCATATCGACGGCCGCGTGCTCGGCCGCCATGAAGGCATATTGCGCTATACGATCGGCCAGCGCCGCGGCATCGGCGTCGCCTCCGGCGAGCCGCTCTATGTCGTCCACCTCGACGCCGACCGCGCCCGTGTGATCGTCGGCCCGCGCGAGGCGCTGGAGACACACAAGATCTACCTGCGCGACCTGAACTGGCTTGGTGACGAGGCGCTTGCATCCCTGCCCATCGGTGGAATGGAACTGTTCGCCAAAGTGCGCTCCACCCGCCCGCCGCGACCGGCCGTGCTGCATCACAGCGACGGCGCGAGCTGGGTCGAGCTGGTCGATGGCGAATCGGGCATCGCGCCCGGCCAGGCCTGCGTGCTCTATTCCGACGATGGCGACGACGCGCGCGTATTCGGCGGTGGGTTCATCGAACGCTCCGAGCGAGGCGCGGAAGCTGAAGCCATGCTGTCACGGCTGGCAGCCCAGCCCGCACGCCAGAACGCCTGACAGGATCAAGCGCTACCGGTTCGTCCCGCCGGTTTCCAGGAGACTATTGCCTCAGTCGTGACTGACGGTTCCTGCCGTGAGGATGCGCAGCACGCCGATCGCTTCCTCGCCGTCGGTGCGTGGATTGGCGCGGGTCCGGATGCAGTCGATGAAATGTTCGAGTTCGCGCGTCAGCGGCATGCCCGACGTGACCGGCACATAGGACGGCTCGTTGGTGGTAAATGCCCAGTGACCGCTGTCCTGCCAGACCGCGTGGCGATAGACGGCCAGCTTGCGATCCCAGGGTTCGACGTCGTCGAACACGGCCATCGCCTTCGTGCCAACCACGGTCAGCCGCCTTTCGCGATAAGGGTTCAGCCGGGACGTGAAGAGATGGCTGCGCAAGCCGCCGGGAAAGCGCATGTGCAGATGCGCAAAATCGCTCAGATGGTCGAGCAGGGCTGCCCCCTCGCCCCGGATTTCCGTGGGCGGCGCCCCGGTGATGGCGAGGATCATCGACAGGTCGTGCGGCGCCAGGTCCCACAACGCGTCGTTCTCCGTGTGGAACTTGCCGAGCCCCAGCCGGTGCGAGTGGATATATTTGACCGTGCCCAGTTCGCCGGCATCGATGAGCTGCTTGAGCTGCTCGAAGGCGGGGTGGAAGCGCAGCACATGGCCGACCATGAAGACGCGTTCATTGGCCTTCGCGGCGGCAACGGCGCGCTCCGCGTCCGGCACCGTCAGGGCGATCGGCTTTTCCACCAGCACGTCCTTGCCGGCCTCGACAGCGCGGATCGCCGCGGCGGCGTGGTATTGCGGCGGCAGCGCCATGACGATGGCATCAACGTCGTCCCGGCCGTAAAGCTCGTCCGGGTCGACTGCAATGCAGTCCTGCTCGCTCGCGAATCCCTCCGCGCGGGCGGCGTTCGCATCCGAAACGGCATGCAACGCCCCAAGCGATTTGAGGGTGCGGATGTGGTTGGAGCCCCAATAGCCGCATCCGAGGACGGCGATACGCGGTTTCATGTACCCTGTAGCTGGAAAATGTCGACGCCGAGACATAATCGCGCGGCCAGCCGAACTCAACCCCGCGAGGCGCGAAAAGCGGCTGCGCGCACCGTAACTTTTCGCACGCGCACAATGCTTGACAGCGCCGCCACCGCCCCCTTATATCCGCGCGACCTTGGCAATCGCCCTGCCGCACCGGGAACCGACCGGCGACAGATTTCAAAGCGAGCGCAGCGGGGCGGAGTAGCTCAGTCGGTTAGAGCAGAGGAATCATAATCCTTGTGTCGGGGGTTCGAATCCCTCCTCCGCTACCAATTTTCCATATAAGTCTTTGAGATGTACGTCGATGAAGGAAATCATCGCTTCAGCGGCGGGTGAGCTCTTAGCGGCTGGTCAAATCGTGATCGCCGGTCTCGGAACATTCAGCTTGCCCAACGGTTGGACCGGATCCAACAAGAGGATGGTTCGATGATCAATACAACGTCACGTGAAGGAAAGCCCGGAACAACCGATCAGTGGCCTCGTTGGGAGGGGCCAGAAGAGACCAGACCCAGAGGCTATCTGCCGGCAAATGACGATCCGGCTACTGATAGGGATGCTGCAGGGGAAAACTTGAACGATCCAGACCGCAGAACACTCGGTGATGCGGTGACAATGAAGGAGGATAAGGCGGGCGAACTCCCTCTCTTTGATGACCCCGCCCACAGCAGTAGGCCCGCCGATTCCCCCGTTCAGCA
>JAEWFU010000421.1 GCA_023388675.1 Pseudomonadota bacterium
TCCAGCATCGCGGCGATCGCGGGCTTGCCTTCCACGGTCTTCACGTTCCAGGTGAAGGCGACCAGATCGCGCCAGTAGCAATCCTCGGCAAACAGCTCCATCGCGGCGGGGATGTCGCGACCCTGAAGCGCTTCCGCCAGTTGCGCCAGCCAGGCCGATGCCTTTGCCGCGGGTGCCGTGTCGTGCATGAAGTCTCTCCTGATATGCCGGTCTTGCCGGTGCGAAGGCTCAGTCTCCGAGCGGTTCGGAGGCGCCGCCCTTGCGATGGTTGACGACGGTGTATTTGATCCGCCGCAGCGTCTCGCGCGCATCCGCGTCCAGCCTGTAGCCGACGGCCGTGGACAGGAGGTCGATGATCGCGAGAAACGCGTAGCGCGAGGCGGTGGGCTTCAGCGGGTCCGGAAACTCGGGGATCGCGGCGGTGAGTGCCAGGTCGACCTCGCCTGCGAGATCGGTCGCAGGTGCGGTGACTGCGATCGTCTTGGCGCGGTAGTGTCGAGCCAGCGCCACCGCCTCGATCACCTCGCGGGTGCGGCCCGTGCTGGAGATGGCGATGACGAGGTCGTTGGGCTTCAGCGTCGACGCCGTCATCTTCATCACATACGGGTCGGAGTGAGCCGAAACGACGACGCCGTAGCGAAACAGGCGGTTCTGCGTTTCCTGCGCGAGCGCGGTGGAACTGCCGCCGAGCCCGAACACAAGCACCTGATGGGCGCTGGCCACGAGTTCGGCCGCACGCATCACGTCGGCCGGATCGACGCTGCGCTCGACAACCGCGAGCGCGTTGCGCGCCTCGCCGAACACGACGTTCCAGAGCGGCGAACCGTCCTCGCCGGATTCGGGACGCGGCAACGGCGAAAGGTAGAGGCGTCCCACAACCACGCTCTGCGCCAGCTTGAGCTTGAAATCGCGCACGCCCTCGCAGCCGATCGCGCGGCAGAAGCGCGTGACGGTAGGCTCGCTGACGTCGGCGCGCCTTGCGATCTCCGCGTTCGATGCGTCGACCGAGAAGGTGACGTCGGCGAGCACCACATCCGCGACGCGCCGTTCCGCGGGACGTAACTCCCCGTAGAAATCCTTTATCTGCGACAGGATGTCGGGCACCGGCCGCAGATAGGGTTCGGAACCGGTTTCATCCCGTATTCCGTTTGCGGCTCGCTCTTCATCGAGCGGCTGTTCCATCTCTGCGTCCGTCATGAGCGTCCTTCGCCTGGCCGTTCTTCGGTGCGGCCTTTTTACATGTCTAGAAGCGTTGCCGTCTCAGAAATTTGATCGAACTATGTAGGAAAGTTACGAACCGGACAAGTGCAAAAGCCTCGGCTTACGCAGCGTTTCAAAAGTGATGTGCGGTTCCATGTTTGTCGCTTGACTTGGAAAGTCGGATAGTTACAGACTGGAAGAGAGGGTGGGTGAGATGAAAATTCCCGCCTCCTGACGGCACACGGGACTGCGCGAGGCGGAATGACGGCTAAGCAATCCACGCAACCCAAGCTCCGGGTCTCCGGCGCGACCAAGATCTACAGCACCAGGTCGGGGGACCTGACGGCGATCGACCATTGCTCGCTGGATGTCATGGACGGCGAAATCGTCTCGATCGTCGGCCCGTCTGGTTGTGGCAAGACCACCCTGTTGTGGTCGATGTCGGGTCTGCATGGACTTACTTCGGGCGAGGTTCTGCTGGACGGCACGCCCGTCACAGGACCCAATCCGGAGATCGGTCTCGTCTTTCAGGAAGCCAATCTGCTGCCCTGGCGCGACCTCGACGCCAACATCAACTTTCCTTTCGAGATCAAGGGCACGAAGCCGGACCGGGCATGGATCAATGAGCTGCTGCACCGGGTGGGGCTCGACGGTTTCGGCGGGCGTTACCCGCGCGAGCTTTCAGGCGGCATGCAGCAGCGTGCGGCGCTGGTGCGTGCGCTGTCCTACAAGCCGTCGCTGCTTCTCATGGATGAGCCGTTCGGCGCGCTCGACGCCTTCACCCGCGAGGAGATGAACCGGCTGGTCGAGGAGATCTGGCTCGATACGCGCACCACGATCGTCCTCATCACCCACTCGATCGAGGAGGCGATCTTCCTGTCGGATCGCGTCGTGGTGATGAGCCCACGCCCGGGGCGTGTCGCCAGCATCCACGAGATACCGTTTCCGCGGCCCCGCTCGCTCGACATTATGGCGAGCAACGAGGTCTTCAAGCTGATGAACACGATCAAGATGGAAATCGTCGGTGCGCGGCAGAGCCGCTATCCGCAGGGCGGAGCCACGGCTGCTCCGCAGCCAGTCCGGGCAGCCGAGTGAGGAAGCAGTGAGCGAGACCGACGCCATTCCCGAGTTCAAGTCCAAAGGCGGCGGCGCCGGCGATGTGGGCATCACCAACATGTCCGCGCTCACCTCCGGACCCGGCATCAAGTCGCTGCGCGAGGTCATGGCGATCGTGCTGGTCGCCGTCATCGTCATCGGCGGCACCGAGGCGCTGCTGAACATCTTCGCCGTGCCGCAATATGTGCTGCCCAAGCCGAGCGAGATCGCGGTTGCGTTGGTGACCGAGTTTCCGTTGATCGCTCCCCATCTCGGCCACACGCTGGTCGAGCTTCTGGGCGGGTTCGCCATCGGCGCTTCGGTCGGGCTGATCCTTGCGGCGGTGATCACCCAGTTTCCGTTCGTGGAAAAGATCGTCACGCCGTACATCTTGTTGCTGGTGACGACGCCGATGCTGGCGCTGGTGCCGCTGTTGATCCTGCGCTTCGGCTTCGGCTACGAGCCCCGCATCATCGCGGTTGCACTCGCCTCCGGCCCGATGGTGATGATCAACGCAGCGACCGGCTTCCGCCGCGTCGACCAGGCCAAGATCGCGCTGGCGCGCTCCTACGGCGCCTCCACCTTGCAGATATTCTGGAAGGTGCGTGCGCCGATGGCGCTGCCGATGATTTTCGTCGGTCTGATGGTCGGTTCGATCTTCGGCCTGCTGACCGCCGTGGGTGCGGAAATGGTTGGCGGCGGCTTCGGCCTCGGCAACCGCCTCACATCCTATTCGTCGATGATCCAGATGCCGCAATTCTTCGCGGTGGTCCTGATCCTCTCCATCATGGGCATTCTCATCTACGTCTTCTTCTTCCTGATGGGAAAGAAGTTTGCGAGCTGGGAGGCCTGATCCAAATCCGGCGCCGGGAGGATTGGCGCCGGGAACGGGAACAATGCAACGTTCCATCAACAGGGGAAAAGCAATGAACAAGCTCTCGATGTCAGGCAATCTCAGTCGCCGCACCTTCCTGCAGGTCTCAGCCGCCGGCGTCGTCACCGCC
>JAEWFU010000057.1 GCA_023388675.1 Pseudomonadota bacterium
CGGTGGCGATGGAGCGGCCTTCCGTGGGGATGCGCTGGAGCCCGACCAGCAGGAACATCATGCCGAGCGTGGCAAGCAGGTCGGGCACGCGCATGTAGACGATGATGATGCCGTTGACGAGGCCGACAATTGCGCCGATGGCGAGGCAGAAGAGAACTGCCACGAGGGCGTTCTGCTCCAGCACGACCATGGCGTAGGCAGCGGCCATCATCGCGCTGGTGGCGACCGACCCGATGGAGAGGTCGAAGCCGCCGACGACGAGCGTTGCCGTGACGCCCAGCGCCAGGATGCCGGTGATGGCAACCGACTGGAAGATGAAGACGGCACTCTGCGGCGAGGCGAAGCCGGGCGCCGCGATCGCGAAGAACAGGATCAGTGCGGCCAGAAGGGCCAGGAATCCGTAGCGGATGACGGTATCTGCCATCAGGCGGCGCCTCGTATGTCTTCGCCGGCGACCTGCGCCAGCAGCCTGTCCATATCCAGGCCGGCGTTTCGGTGCTCGCCGACGATGGTGTGTTCCGACATCACAAGGATGCGGTCGGCGGTTTCCAGCGCCTCGTCGAGTTCGGTGAGGAACAGGAGCGTTGCCCTGCCCGCCGCACCGGCCCGCAGCTTGGCCGCGATGTCGCGCCTTGCGGCGATGTCGACGCCCTGGAATGGCTCGTCGAGGATCAGCAGGGAGGCGGGCTGCGACGTCCAGCGCGCCACCATGACCTTCTGCTGGTTGCCGCCCGAAAGGGTCTGCATCCGGTCCCGCTCGCCACGGCAGACGATGCCGAGTTCCTCGATCTGCCGGCGGGCGATGGCGCGCTCGGCGCGCGGCTGCGACACGCCCAGCCGGGCAAGGCGGCGCAGGAACGGCAGGCTCATATTCTTGTAGAGATTGAAATCGGCGACGATGCCGCTTTCGGCGCGATCCTTGGCGACGAGGAACACGCCGTCACGGATGGCGTCGGCGGTCGAACGCGGACGGTAGGGGTGGCCCTCCAGCGTCATCGTCCCGTCAAGCGGCCGGCGCACGCCGAACAGCGTCTCGGCCAGCGCGGTCTTTCCGACGCCGACAAGGCCGGTGATCGCGACCACCTCGCCGTCGCCGAGCGCAAGCGAAAACGGCTTGGCCTGGTTGGCGATGCGCAAATCCTTCGCTTCGAAGACCGTTCGCGTCGCGTCCTTCACCGATACCGTCGATAGATCCATAGCCCGGCCGAGCATCGCGTCGACCGCGCCTTCGTAGTCGAGCGGTTTGTCGGCAAAGACGCCCGCGATGACGCCGTCCCGCAATGCGACGATCCGGTCCGCGATGCGGCGAATGTCGGACATGCGGTGTGAGATGTAGAGAATGGCGACGCCGTGCTCGCGCAGCCGCTCCACTACCGCGAACAGCCGGCTGGCTTCCGCGCTCGACAGCGACGATGTCGGCTCGTCGAGGATCATCACCCTGGGTTCGTGCGCCATGGCGCGCGCGATCGCCACCATCTGCCGGTCGGCGAGCGAAAGCTCGGCAATGCTGGCGGAAAGATTGACCTGCAGCCCCAATCGCTCGGCAACCGCCCGCGCCTCGCGCCTGACGCGGCGTGGGTTGAACAGCAGCGGCGCGCCCTTGCCGGTGAGCCTGTCCATGGTCAGGTTGGTCGCAACGTCGAGAGCGGCCACCACCCCATCATTGATGTTCTGGTGAACCGTCACGACGCCGGCGCGGATCGCCTCGGCGGGCGATGCGGGATCGAACGGTTCGCCTGAAAGATGCATCGTGCCGCGGTCGCGCGCATGCACGCCGCTCATCACCTTCACCAGCGTCGACTTGCCGGCGCCGTTGGCTCCCATGAGTACGGTGACTTCGCCTGCGCGCAGCTCGAGATCGACGTCGCTCAGCACCCGAATGGAGCCGAACGACTTCTCCAGACCCGCAATGCGGAACATGGCTTCCATGCCGCCAACTCCTCCCTGGAACCGGACGCTACGGCACTGCATCGGCAATTGTCAACACGATTGACAATTGCCAGTCTCGTCTCTAGCGTTTTCTCTCAAACGCGGAGAACCGGCGTATCAAGACCGTATCCGCAACCATGCGCAGTGACGGGAGGAGTTGGATGGACGCCGCATCTTTCGAGGCGCTGAATGCCGAAACGCTCGGCTCGAGGCTGGGTGGGCTGGACGCACTGCGGGCCCGTCTCGGAGACGAGCCGTCCGCATGGCGTGTCCGTGAAGTCGGCGACGGCAATCTCAACCTGGTGTTCATCGTCGACGGCGACAAAGGCAGCGTGATCGTCAAGCAGGCCCTGCCATATGTGCGCCTTGTCGGCGAGAGCTGGCCGCTGCCGCTCAAGCGCTCCTTCTTCGAATACCACACGCTGACGCGCCAGGCCGCCCGCGCGCCGGGGCAGGTGCCCGAAATCTTCCATTTCGACGAGCAGCAGGCGCTGATCGTCATGGAGTTTCTCTCGCCGCACGTGATCCTGCGCCGTGCGCTGATCGAAGGTCGGATGCTGCCGCGCATCGCCGACGATCTGGCGCTGTTCATGGCGCGCACGCTGTTCCGCGGGTCTGATGTTGCCATGCAGACGCGCGAGCGCAAGGCCGATCTGGCGCTCTTCGCCGACAATGTCGAACTCTGCGACATCACCGAGAATCTGGTTTTCTCCGACCCCTATTTCGACGCGGAGATGAACTCGCACACCTCACCGCAGCTCGACGGTCTGGTGGCTGAGTTGCGTGCCGACCGCGACCTCAAGGTTGCCGCACAGCGCATGAAACACATCTTCGCCGCGCGGGCGGAGACGCTGGTGCATGGCGACCTGCATACCGGCTCGATCATGGTCACGGAGACGGACACCAGGGTCATCGATCCCGAATTCGCCTTCTATGGCCCGATGGCCTTCGATGTCGGCATGCTCTTCGCCAATTTCTGGATGTCCTATTTCTCCCAGTCGGGCCACGAGCAGGAGGGCAATCGCGATGCGATGCGCGCCTGGCTGCTGGATGTGCTGGAACGCTGCTGGGACGGCTTCGTGACCGAGTTTTCGCACCTGTGGCGCACCGAGCGGAACGGCATTCTCTACCAGAAG
>JAEWFU010000122.1 GCA_023388675.1 Pseudomonadota bacterium
TGGCGATCGGCATGACATTGCTGCTCTATGCGCTTTCGGGCGGCAAGGTCGGCATAGTGTCCACGCTTTCCGCAACTTCGCCGGTCATCATCCTGCCCATGCTGTGGTTGCGCACCGGCGAGCGGCCGGCGGCCGGAGCGTGGGCGGGAGCCGCGCTCGTGGTTGCCGGCATGGCGCTGCTGTTCCTGCGCTAGGGCAAGGATGCGGGCCTATCGTGGCATGGCGAGCGTCGTCCCACCAAAAAATTTCGGGAAGCGTCACAAAGCCATGCCGTGGATCGTCAATCGACAAAGAAGTCACCCAAGCGAGGAGGGTCCTCGTCAATGACGCCGAAGCAAAAACAACCTCAGGCACCGGATGCCGTACAAAACACCGACGCACATATCCGGCTCTTCGAGGCGGCCCGGCCGCGCCTTCTCGGCATCGCTTACCGCATCCTCGGTTCGCGCGCGGAGGCGGAAGATGCGGTGCAGGACACATTCCTTCGCTGGCAGGCGGCCGATGTCGCCAGCATCGACTCGCCCGGCGCATGGCTTACGACGGCATGCACACGCCGCGCGATCGACATGCTGCGCGCAGCCTACCGCAGCCGGGTCGATTATGTCGGCAACTGGTTGCCGGAGCCGGTTCATGCGGTTATCGACAGCGATGCGGAGGCGCAAATGGAACTCGCATCATCCCTCTCCACCGCCTTCCTGCTGATGCTGGAGCGGCTGACCCCGCGCGAGCGCGCCGCTTATCTGCTGCATGAGATTTTCGACATGCCCTACGGCGATGTCGCCGCCTCGCTGGACATGACAGAGCCCGCATGCCGCAAGCTCGTCTCGCGGGCAAAGGCGCGCATCGGGGACGACCAGGTGCGCTACACACCGACGCCGGAAAGGCAAAGACAGCTTCTGGCCGCCTTCGAGGATGCGATCCGCTCCGGACAGCCGGGGCCGCTCACCGCCATGCTGGCGAGCGATGTGCGCCTGACGGCCGACGGCGGCGGCAAGGTCACCACGGTCACGGACGTGCTGGAAGGCAGCGCCGTCATGACATTCCTGACTGAAAGGTTCAGCGAATGGTGGGCTGCCTACGAATGGAGCCCGGCTGATCTCAACGGATCGCGCGGGCTCGTGCTGCGCGATGGAGAAGCGATCGTCGCCGCCGTGTCATTTGCCTATGACAGCGCCGGCCGCATCGCCGAGATATTTGTCATGCGCAATCCGGACAAACTGGCCGGGCTTGGCGAAGTGACGATGCACTGAGCGGCAACTATCCCTGTCAGGTTTGGGCGGGCGTATCGGGCAGGCGAGCGATCCGGCGCTGCAGGAAGGCTCTTACGGCATCGTCGGTCGACAGGCCGAGTGCCGCGGTCAGCGCCTCTCGTGCTTCCCGGTTCCGTCCGACCTCGGCAAGGAGCATGCCACGTGCTGCCCAATAGGGTTGGTAATCGACGAGCCTGGGATCTGCGCCGATCTCCCGGATTTCGTCCAGAACCTCATCCGCGCCGGATAGGCGTGAGCGGGCCACGAGACGGTTCAGCGCGACGACCGGCGTCGGCACAAGCGTGAAGAGCACGTCATAAAGCGCGACGATGTCGGGCCGGCTGTCGACGCCATACAATCGCCGCGCCACGTGAGCGGACTGGATTGCAGCCTCGATCTGGAAGCGGCCCGCGCCCTCCATCCGGTTGGCGTCTTTCATGAGCGCTTCGGCCTGTCGGATCTGAGCGAGATTCCAACGGTCCGTGTCCTGCTCATCAAGCGGAACATACGAGCCGTCAGCCGCCGAGCGGGCGCGGCGACGCGCATCCAGAAACAGCATCAGTGCAAGCAGCCCCTTGACCTCGGCCTGGTCAGGAATGAGTTCGGCCACAACCTGTCCCAGCCATATCGCCTCGTCCGAAAGCCGGTCCTCCGTGACTTCGGCGGCTTCCGCCCAATCCCTCGAATAAGCCGCGTAGACGGCTTGCAGGACCGCATCGAGGCGACCCGGCAGGTCGACAAGCTCGGGAACGGCAAACGGAATGCCTGACTGCTTGAGGCGGGCCTTCGCCCGCACGAGCCTTTGCGCCATCGTGGCCGGCGGAACCAGAAACGCGGCTGCGATGGCTTCGGCGGTAAAGCCGAGGATCGTCTGAAGGATCAGCGGCGTGCGGATGGACGGTTCGATCTCCGGATGGGCGCAGGCAAACATCAGGGCGACGCGACGGTCCGGTATCTCGCGCGAGATCTCCCGTTCGGCGTCCAGTTCGTCCGTGATGAGCTTCAGATGTTCCTGGAAGCGCTCATGCGTTCCGCTGCGCCGCGACGCGTCGACCAACCGCCGTCGCGCGACCGCGAGCAACCATCCTTGAGGATTGCGCGGAACGCCTTGCGAGGGCCATTGCCGCAGCGCGGCTGCGAAAGCTTCAGCCAGCGCGTCCTCCGCGCTGGCAACGTCTCGCGTGATGGATGAAAGCAGGGCCACGAGCCTACCATAGCTTTCGCGTGCCGCCCGGTCGGCGGCACGCCGGCTCTGTTCAAGGTTACTCATCCCCAAGATCGATAATCTGCCGCACCTCGATGGTCCCCCAGGTCGCGGCAGGGCAGCGCGCGGCCCATTTGATCGCCTCGTCCATGTTTTCGGCCCTGATGATGTAATAGCCGCCGAGCTGTTCGCGGGTTTCGGCATAGGGACCGTCCTGCACCTTCATCTCGCCGCGGTCGACATGCACCGTGCAGGCCGTGTCCGTGCGGGCCAGCGGAGCGGTCGCCACGAAGGCGTTCGCCTTCCGGAGCGCCTCCCTGTAGGCGTAAAGCTGGTCCATGAAGCCCTTCATTTCGTCCGGCGGTATGTTGGAGCCCGCGACCTCGTCGGCGTAGAGCATCAGCATGTACTTCATCTCGTTTCCTTCCGTGTTGGCTCGGCGATCCTGCTCGCCATAACCATGTCGCGTGGGCGTCGCGCATTTCGACAGCGTCCCCGCCGATGCCACAAGAAAATCTCGTTTACGCCCTGCGTCACAAACGGCTTTCCTCGAACGTCACTCGGGTACGGGCAGGATGCCCGATCAGCGGCGACCGACGGTCGCCATTTTCGAGGAGAAAGTCATGACAACCAAGGCACTTTACATCAGACACAAGGCGCAGCCCGGCAAACGCGACGAGGTCAAGCGCATCTGGGAGACATACGCACGGGCCTACATCGATCGCGCCGAGGGGCAGATCGCGTATATATACGGCTGCGACGACAACGATCCGGATGCGATTGTCGCCTACCAGCTCTACGCCGGCGATGCCGGGACGGATGATTTCGTGAACCAGCCCTGGTTCAAGGATTATGAGCAGGAAACGGCCGCTTTGCTGGCCGGCCCATCGGAATTCCGCACCATCACACCGCAATGGATCAAGGGCGACGAGATCTGACAGCATTCCTGATCGAACCCGGTAGCAGCGTCTGCCGGGTTCGAGAGGCGGGGACCAGCTTTCCATTGCAAGCCGTCTGTTGCGTCCTAGTCTAAACACCGGGAGACGCGGTGGACATTGCCGAAGCCATC
>JAEWFU010000124.1 GCA_023388675.1 Pseudomonadota bacterium
GTAGGAATGCGCCGTCAGGTAGTTCGTGAGGCCGGTAACCTGGGCGGTGATGAAGGGATCGCTGAGGAAATCCGGATCCTCCACCACGATCAGCATGCCGATCGTCCATTGCTGGGAAAGTCGCAGACGCCGCGCCGCGACCGAAGGACGATAGCCAAGCCTTTCGACCACCGCACGAACATGGTCGGCCGTCGCCTCCGAAATCCGGCCGCGACCGTTGAGCACATTCGATACCGACATCGCAGACACGCCAGCCTCGCGCGCGACGTCCTTGATCGTCACGGTCCGATCAGCAGCAGGTTTCTTCGGCGTCTTCAAGTCTTCGATCCTTTCGAGCGCGCCCGCGCATCGTCGCGCAGCCGCAACCTCTTTGTTTCCGCCAACGAACAGGAACGCAACCCATGAACGACACGACGATCACAAACGTGCAGTGCCATCTGCTCACCCAGGACATCAGCCGAATGGCGATTCGCTGGGCCGGCGGCAACATGCGTTACTGGAACACGGCGCTCATCGAGGTGACGACTGCCAGCGGCCTGCGCGGGTTCGGCGAAGCCTATTATCCGGGGCTAAGCGCGCCCCTGGCAACACGGGCGCTGGTGGACAACTACGCGCCGCTGCTTATCGGCGAGGATGCAACACAAGCTACCGCGCTTTTTCACCGGCTGCGGACCAAGTCCCTCGCATGGGGCAAGGCCGGCCTGCCCCTAATGGTCGCCGGCTCGATCGAAGTCGCCCTGTGGGACATCAAGGCACAAGCACTAGGCGTTCCGCTTTACCAGCTCCTCGGCGGGAAGGCCCATGACGCCATCACCGTCTATGCGAGCGGTGGCAACGACGCGCCTCGCGACCAACTTGTCGCCGAGATGGAAAGCTATCTCGAACGCGGGTTCCGCGCGGTGAAGATCCGCATCGGCAGGTCGGTCGCCGCAGACGTCGAAAAAGTGCGACTGTGCCGCGACGTGCTGGGGCCGGACGTCGAGCTCATGGTCGACGCCGTGATGGGCCACAATCCGCGGCCCTTCAGCGCCAAGGAGGCGCTTGCCCACATCGCGGCCATCGAAAAGTTTGACATCACATGGTTCGAGGATCCGGTCGGCAATCGCGACTATGAAGGCTGCGCCTTCGTGCGGCAGCATTCGCCGGTGTCGGTGGCGGCCGGCGAGACGGCCGTCGGCGTGCATGAATTCCTGCCCTTTTTCGAACACGGTGCGCTGGACTGGGTCCAGCCCGACCCCACCCATTCGGGAGGGATCACGGAATGCATGGACATCGCCGGCCTCGCCCGCGCGCACGGCGTGCGCGTCATCTATCACTCATGGGGCATGGCACCCTGCCTGGCCGCAAACTACAGCCTCGCCTTCGCAGACCCCCATGCCCGCTATCTCGAATATCCGACCCACGGTCTGCCGCTGGTGGAGGAACTCGCGCAAACGCCGTTCCAGCTCGTCGACGGCAAGTTCGCAGCCCCGACGGAACCCGGACTCGGCGTCAAGCTCACCGACGAACTTCTTGCCCGTTACGCCTTCGTCGAAGGCAGCACGTTTTGGCCGTGACGCCCATCCCGATCCGCTTTCCCGACAGGACAGGAACACCATGAGCATTCATCTTCTGCAAACGTACCCGATGCCCGAAAGCACGGAGAACATGCTGGCCGAGCGCTTCATCGTCCACAAGCTGCATGCGGCTTCCGAGCCGCACCGCCTCATCGACGAGGTCGGTGGGCTGGTCAGGGCAATCGCCGGTATCGGCGTTCCGAAGGCGCTCATGGATCGCCTCTCCGCGCTCGAGATCATCGCCAATTTCGGTGTCGGCTATGATTCGATCGATCTGCCGACGGCGCAGGCTCGCAATATCCGGGTGACGAACACGCCGGACGTTCTAAGCGATGCGGTGGCTGAGCTCACGATCGGCCTGATGCTCTCGCTTGCCCGCCGCCTGCCGCTGGCGGATCGATACGTTCGCGACGGCCTGTGGCCGGCCGGGAATTTGCCGATCTACCGGGAAATCGGCGGCTACACGCTTGGCATCGTCGGGTTGGGGCGCATCGGCAAGGAAATCGCGAACCGCGCGCAGGCTATGAAGATGCGCGTCGTCTATCACGGACGGTCGCGCCAGTCGCGCCAGCCCTATGTCTTCTATGGCGATCTGGTGGAAATGGCGCAGGACGTCGACTGGCTGGTCGCCGTCACGCCGGGAGGATCGGGCACGGAACGCCTGGTCAGCCGCAAGATGCTGGAGGCCCTTGGGCCCCAGGGCATGTTCGTCAACGTCGCCCGCGGCTCCGTCGTCGATCAGGATGCGCTCATAGACCTTCTTACGACCGGAAGGCTGGGTGGCGCGGCCCTCGACGTTTTCGATGCCGAACCTGAAGTGCCCGAGACTCTACGGAGCCTCGAAAACGTTGTTCTGTCGCCGCATCAGGGATCGGCGACCAAGGAAGCCCGAGACGCCATGGGCGCATTGGTCGTTGCCAATCTCATCGCCCACTTTGGCGGCAAGCCGCTTCTCAGCCAGGTCGCATAAGGAATCTGTCGATTGGACCCGTTTCTGCCGTTGACTTAACGTTAAATCTATCTCATTTTCGCTCAGCAACACCGGGTTGGGGCTGCTATCGGCCGCCGGCTTGCGGTCAAGGAAACGGCCGCGACCCACAATCTGAAAGACGAGGATATGTCACAGAACCTGCAGGACACCGTAGAGCGGCAGCGCCAGTTCATCGCGGGCGGCACGATGTCGCTGAACCGCGCGATCAATCCATCGAAGCTGTTCGTACGCGCCAAGGGCGCTTACCTCTACGATGCCGACGGCAAGGAATACATCGACTACCATGCCGGTTTCGCGCCGTATCTTTTCGGGCATGGCGACACGGAAGTGGATGAAGCCGTCATCGAGGCGATCCGCTCCGGGGCATCGCTGATCGGCGCCGGCACCATGCCGTGGGAAGCCGAGATCGCCGAGATGATTGCCGAGGCCGTACCCGGGATCGAGCAGCTCCAGCTTACCAGCACCGGATCGGAAGCGGTCGGCTATGCGCTGCGCCTGGCGCGCGCCTATACGGGCCGTGACGTCGTCGTGGTCATGCAGGGTGGCTATAATGGCTGCTTCGACTATGTCAGCTACAACCTCATGGACCCGGCATCCTTCGTCGAGCCACACAAGCCCGGCGAGGAATACCCGCTCAGCGTCACCACGGCGGGCGTGCCCAAGGTCATCGACCAGGTCGTCCGCGCGATCGAGTACAACGACCTCGAAGCGGCCGAGCGTGTGCTTGCCAAGGGCGACGTCGCCGCGATCATCCTCGAGCCGATCCTGCAGAACATCGGCATCGTCAAGCCGCTGCCAGGCTACCTCGAAGGGCTACGCGCGCTGTGCGACAAATATGGCACCGTGCTGATCTTCGACGAGGTGAAGACCGGCTTCCGCCACGCCCTTGGCGGCTATCAGTCGCTTTCGGGCGTGACGCCGGACTTGTGCACCTTCGGCAAGGCCGTCGCCAACGGCTATCCGATGGGCGTTGTCGGCGGCAAGCGCGAGATCATGAAGCTGTGCAGCGACCCCTCGCCGGCAAAGCGCGTCTCGGTCGCCGGCACCTATAACGGCCATCCCGTCAACGTCGCTGCTGCCAAAGCCTGCCTCACCCGGCTCAAGACGCGTGAGAAGGAAGTATATGGCGAACTGGAGCGCCTCGGCGCGCGGCTCGAAGCGGGGCTCAAGCAGGTCTTTTCGACCCGCAACTACGCAACCACCATCGTTCGTCAGGGCTCGGCCTTCGCCGTTTATTTCATGGATCACGCACCGGTGAGCTGGCGCGACGTGGTGCTGAACCATGACGGCGAGCGGGACATCGCTTTCCGTCGCGCGCTGATCGAGGAAGGCGTGTTCCAGTTCCCGGTGATCACGAAGCAGGGCAGCATCTCGCTGGCCCATACGGACGCCGACATCGATCGTACCATCGAGCTTGCCGAAATGGTCGTCTCGTCGCTGAACTGACCGCAGTCCACCTTTCGCATGCCGTGTCCTGCTGGCACGGCATGCAAACGGTTACGGCGGAACCGACCGCGACCCCACCAGCGCAAGGACATAAACGATGAAGCTGCTTCGCTACGGTGAGGCGGGCGCCGAAAGGCCCGCTCTTCTGGACTCCTCCGGCGCGATCCGCGATCTTTCCGGCGTGATCGCCGACGTCGCGG
>JAEWFU010000257.1 GCA_023388675.1 Pseudomonadota bacterium
GCGCTGCCGCTGATGGTCGAAAAGCCGCTCTTCATCATTGAGGACGAAGCCGACGCCATGCGGGCTTTCGCTGCAAGCTATCCGGCACCCGTATGGGTCGCGATGGAGTATCGCTACATGCCGCCGGTGGCCAAATTCATCGTCGAGGCGGAAGCATCCACCGGCGGCATCCACATGCTGACGATCCGCGAACACCGCTACCCCTTCCTGGACAAGGTGGGCGCCTGGAACCGGTTCAACCGGACCTCGGGGGGAACCTTCGTCGAAAAATGCTGCCATTTCTTCGACCTGATGCGACTTATCCTGCGCTCCGAGCCGGTGCGGGTGATGGCGTCGGCCGGGCAGGCTGTGAACCATCTCGACGAGCGCTATGGCGGCGAGGTGCCGGATATATGGGACAACGGCTATGTGCTGGTCGACTTCGCAAGCGGAGCGCGTGCCATGCTGGAACTCTGCATGTTCGCCGACGGCAGCCGCTACCAGGAGGAGATTTGCGCGGTGGGGCCCAGTGGCAAGATCGAATGCCTGGTGCCGGGCCCTACGCGCTTCTGGTCGCCGCAGGCCGGTCCTGCCCCCGTGCCGCTGGTGACGGTGAGCCCGCGCCGCCCGGACACACCTTACACGTTCGAACTGCCGGTCGACCCCACCCTGCTCGAAGCAGGCGACCACAACGGCTCGACCTTCTACCAGCACCAGCGCTTCTGCGCGGCGCTGCGCGGCGAAGGGCGCGTCGAGGTGACACTGGATGACGGTTGGCGTGCCGTCGCGATGGGCATGGCTGCGCAGCGTTCGGCCCGCGAGGGCATCGCGATAGCCGATCCGATGGCCCAGCGGCTGCCTTGAGCACCTGACAGACCGGTAGAGGTCAGGCCCCGGCGCCGGGATCGACAACCCTGTTTCTGAGGATGCCCAGACCCTCGATTTCCAGCTCGACCACATCCCCATGCTTCAGGAACCGGCCGAGTTCCAGCCCGCAGCCGCTGCCGACGGTTCCCGAACCGATGAATTCGCCGGCATAAAGCGTCTCGTCGCTTGATATGTGCGCCAGAACCGCTGGAAACTTGTGGTGCATTTCGTCCGAGTTGCCGCGCGACCATTCCTCGCCGTTGATCCGCGCGACCATCGTGAGATCGTGCGGGTCGGGGACCTCGTCCGCCGTGACGAGCCAAGGACCCATCGCGTTGCCGGTATCGAAATCCTTGCCCTTCGCCGGGCCGAGCTGACCCGTCATTTCGCGAAGCTGCGCCGTTCGCGCCGTGAAGTCGTTGAAGATGCAGTAGCCGAAGATGTGATCGTACGCGTCCTCGGGGCGGATGTCCTTGCCCTTCCGCGAGAGGAACACGCCAAGCTCGAGTTCGTAGTCGAAGCGCGTTTCGCCCCGGGGCACGATCACATCCACTTCCGGCCCCACCACCGAGAATCGGTTTGCCTTGTAGTAGATCGGCTGTTCGTACCAGACCGCCGGCACGTCGACCTTGGCCGGATCGCGCGGAAACCCTTCGAAACCGAAGAGGTGGCGGTTGGCTCGCGCCTGCCGGAGGTGCTTTTCGAAGCACAACGCATCGCGCATCTGACGGGGTTCGGGCACGGGCGCGAGCAGGCGCACCCGATCGGCTTCGTGAACGATTTCCCGCTGCGAGAGTACCGCTCGGGCGTCCTCGAGCCCACGCTCGCCAGCGTCGATCAGCGCAAGCATGGAGCCAAAATGGGGAGCGGCTGACGCGGCAAATTCGCAGACGTCGCCGCCTTCATCCAGCACCGCGCCGATGCGCTGGCGCTCTTCACCCCGGAGATTGAACGTAACCAGCTTCATAGCGCGACTTCCTGCAGTTCGGGATAACGGTGCGAAAGGCGGCTTCCCTGATAATAGGTCGCCGCATTGGATGGGCGGGCACGCATGGCGGCGAACCAGCGACCAACGTCGGGCGCTTCCGACCACATCGCCGCGTGGCCGAGATCGGCCATACGATCGAAGGTCGGATAGACGCAAATGTCGGCAAGCGTCAGCGCATCGCCGCAAAGCCACGCGTTACCGGCGAGCCGCTTCTGCATGCGCGCGATCGTCTGCGTGAGAGCGTTGAAGGACGCCTCCACCTCGTCATCCGAGAAACCGGTGCGGCCCATTTTCTGGTAGAAATGGGTGCGCAGAGGCCGCGCCTTCGCTTCAGCGCCGAACTGCTCGTCCGTCAGATCGGCGAAGTGGCGCACGAAAACCTGCGAGAACGACGGCACGCGGATCGCCGCTGTCGGCACTTCCTCGAAATAGCGCAGCCATGCCCGCATGTCGGCACGACCGACTGGACCGTCGGGCGAGAGCGGCACCCGCGGGAACACCTCGTCGAGATATTCCATGATGACCGATGAATCGACGATCGGCTGCCCGTCATGGACGAGGGTCGGCACGACGCCGTTCGGGTTGAGCGCGAGATAGTCCGGCGCAAGGTGCTCGTTCTTGCGGAAATCGATCTGCGTGTCCGCGAAGGGCAGTCCCTTCTCGTGGAGGCACAGGCGTACCTTCTGGCTGCATGTCGAATAGGCGTTGTTGAGAAGCTCGATCATCGATGAACCTAATGGTCGTGGCCGCAACTGCAGGCGGGAGCCTCGTTCGGCGATCGAGCACCAGCCCGATACCGTCCCATCAGTTTCTGCAACTCGGATCGCTCGGGGGAAATGCTGCCGCCGGAGAGTTCGCGATAGATCTGCGCTACGTTGACCACGACACGCTCGCGGTCGAGCCAGCTGTCATATGCATCGAAGGCGATGTCCCAGGCCGCATCGGCATAGTCCATACCGGCTTCGTAACGCGCCTTGGCAGCATCGCGTGTGTAGACGAGATAGTCGCGCATCGCGCGCAGCGCCTGTTTGTCACCAACCGGCCCGTGGCCCGGCACGACGATGTCGACATCCCAGCCGAGGATCGCCTCGCAGGCATCGATCCAGTTCCCCACAGGTCCGGCCCAAAGGATGGGATGCCCTTCGGAGAACAGCAGATCGCCCGTGAACACGGTCTTCGCCGACGGGACATAGGCGACGACATCGCCACGCGTGTGCGCGGGTCCGAATTCGTGCAGCTCCACCCGCGTGTCGCCGACCATCACATCCGTACGGCCGCTGAAGGTCGTGTCCGGCGGGGTGAAGACGATGCCGGAGAAATCGAAATGGGCTCCCATCACCTCGTGCATGAACCGGCCCGCCTCGCCGTTCTCGCGCCACCGCTGCATGGTGTCACGAAACTGCTCGGGCGGACGCTCGCGCATCTCTTCCAGGCAGGCGGCCGACGCGACGATGCGCGCGCCCTCGACAAGCTGGTTGCCGAAGGTGTGGTCGCCATTGGCATGGGTGTTGACGAGGGTGTCGATATGCCTGGCTGCCGGCGTGGCGTCGCGGAAGGCGCCGAGCATCTCTCGCGTGAGATCGAGCGTGAACAGCGTATCGACCAGCAGGCTTCGGTCGCCGTCGCTGATGAGGCCGGCGTTGCTCCAACCCCAGGAACCGTCGGGCTGGACATAGGCGAGGAGGCCGTTGCCAAGATCCTCCACACCCTTGCGAAATGCGCGTTGCGACATGCGAATTGCCTTTTCGTATTCTAGAGAAGAGCGGTCGCGAGCTGCGGCACCAGCAGCACCAGACCGATCATGACCAGCATCGCGACGACGAAGGGAAACGCGCCGGCGAAGATGACGTTGAGGGGGATGTCGAGCTTTTCCAGATTTGCCTTGATGACGAAGCAGGCAATACCGAGCGGCGGCGTGAGCAGGCCGACCTCGACGGCAACGATGGTCAGGATGCCGAACCAGATCAGGTCGACCTGGAATGCCGTCATGATCGGCAGGATCAGCGGCAGCACGATCAGCATGATCGACGACGAATCGAGGATGGTGCCGAGGGCGATGACGGCCAGCAGGTAGAGTGCCATGATCGCAAACAGGCCGAGCTCATAGTGCTGGATCAGCGCGTTCATCTGGCTCGGCAGCCCGGACAGAGCCAGCAGCCTGGCATACATGTGAGCCGCGACGATCAGGAAAGTGATTGCCGCCGTCACCCTGCCGGTTTCGACGAGCAGGCCCCAGAACTGACGCCAGTCCAGGCTGCGGCGCATTACGGCGATAACCAGCGCGGCCAGCGCACCCACCGCGCCCGCTTCGGTCGGCGTGAACACGCCGCCATAGATGCCGCCGAGCACGATGACGATCAGAAGTACGACCGGCAGCGATTTTCCGACCATCTGCGATGGCGAAAGATCGTCGGCGACGAGGCTTCTGGCACCTTCTTCCGGGTTGGCCAGCACGAAGCCCGGCCTGAACTTCGCCAGAAGCAGGATGGTGGCCACGAAGAGCAGGGAGAGAACGATCCCCGGCAGGATGCCGGCGGTGAAGAGATCACCGATCGAGACCTCAGCTATGATGCCGTACAGGATCAACAGCAGGCTCGGCGGGATCAGCATGCCGAGTACCGACGACCCAGCCACAACGCCGACGGAGAAT
>JAEWFU010000296.1 GCA_023388675.1 Pseudomonadota bacterium
ACCCGGCGCAGAGCCGCGACGATCTTGTCGTCGGTCCATCCAACACCGCAGCCACTGCGTTGGTGGACCGCTGGCCGGACTGGCCGTCGCCCGTTGTCGTGCTTGCGGGGCCGGCGGGGTCCGGCAAGTCGCATCTGGCCGCCATCTGGCGCGAGCATAGCGGTGCGACCGAGTTCGCGCCCGGCAGGCTCGCCATGGAAGCGGTCGAGGCTGCGGGCAACGGGCCTGTGCTGATCGACGATATCGATTCAGCCCCGATTGACGAGGCGGGCCTTTTCCATCTCGTCAATGCGGTGCGCCAGGCGGGAACCGCGCTGCTGTTGACGGCGCGACGCTTCCCGTTAGCCTGGGGCGTGCGGCTTCCCGATCTGGAGTCCCGGCTCAAGGCGGCCTCCACCGTCGAGATACACGAGCCCGACGACGCGCTTCTGGCCGGCGTCGTCACCAAGCTCTTCGCCGACCGACAGGTAGAGGTCGAGCCGCATGTCGTGCAGTTTCTCGTCAGGCGTATCGAGCGGTCCCTGTCGACCGCCATCGATGTCGTGGCGCGGCTCGATCACGCCGCGCTCGAGCAGAAGTCGCGCATCACGCGGGCGCTTGCCGCGCAGGTGGTCGATGCGATGGATACGGGGCAGGGCCGGTTCGACCTGTAACCCCTGTCCGTGCGGACTTATGGGCACCGACCGAAAATATCGTGCCCGCGCCACGAAAAACGCGGATCAGCCTGAGGCCGACCCGCGTTGATGCTTGCTCTTCTTTCCCGGATCAGAACGTGATCGCGGTATGGAACGTGAAGGTGCGGCCGGGCGCATAGACCGGGTCGATGCCGCCGCGATTGTCGCTGCGGGCAAAGCTCGACCGCTCGTAATAGACTTCGTCGAACAGGTTCTCGACGCCAACGCGCAAGGTGATGTTCTCGTTGACCGGCGGGTTCCACTCGGCATAGGCGTTGACGACCGTATATGCTGGCTGGTCGTGGAAGCCGCCGGCCGTCGCAACCGCATCCTTGATCTTGCCGGCCCATGCGACCGTGGCTCCCAGCTTGAGGTTGTAGTCCGGAAGCTCGTGGTCGATGTAAAACGTCGCCATGTCGCCGACCGGCATGAACGTTCCGCTGTTGGGCAGGGCAGAAATGCCGCCCACGGTGACGTCGGCCCGCGTATAGCTCGCTCCGATGCTCGTGTTGTTCCAGCGATAGCCGGCGTTGAGCGTAACGCCCCTGGAGCGGTACTCGTTGGGGTCGTTGCTCAGCCTGTTGCCTGTGCTGTAGTCCGGCAGGCCGTCGATTCTCGTGTCGAAGAAGGTGATGCCGGCGTTCCAGTTCTCGCCGCCGAAATTCGCGCCCGCCTTCAGGTTCTGCGCCGTGCCGGTGCTGAAATCGGGATCGGTGTAGAAGGCGTCGTTGCGGGCGTGGACATAGCCGTAGTCGCCGATGACATAGCCGAGCCATGTACGCGACGCACCGGCGAACACCTCGATATGATCGTTGAACCGGTAGGAAACGGTTGCGTTCACGCTTGCGCCGCTGTCGGTGAAGTCGTTGTCGTCCCAGTCGGTGAAGCGGTGGCCGTCATAGCGGGCGCCGGTCGAGATGCCGAGACCATTGTCGAAGTCGAACCGCCCTTGCGCGAAAACGCCGACCTGCGTGGTCGAGAAGTCGCGGTAGCGGCGGTCGTTGTTGCCGTAATTGTCGGTGTGATAGTCGTGCTGGCCGAAATCGATGCCGGTGGTGATCTTGCCGGCGTCCAGCGTGAAGGTGTTCTGCACCTTGCCGCCGTAGAGCCCCTCGTTGAGGATCATGTTGCCGTTGGTGCGGGGCTGATAGTTGGTCCGCCAGTAGTCGTTCTGGCTGAAGTAGAGCGTCGCCTCGGGATCCCATAGGTCGGTCGGGGCGGTCGTCGTGTATTTCAGGTTGACGGCGTCGCGGGCGACTTCGAGCGGATGCACCTCGTCGCCGGGCAGGCCCATGTTCATCTTGATCAGGCGGTCGGCCTTGTCGCGGCTGCGCTCGTAGCCGAGCTCGAAACGATGCCCGTCGACTTCATAGCCCAGCTTGCCGAGGATGTTACGCGCCGCTGGCTCGGTGCCGAGTATTTCGAGGCCGTCGCCGTTCTTGTAGTTCTTTCCGGTCGAACCATGGGTCATGAGGAAATAGTCGAAGCCCTCGACGCGGCCGTAGCCCGCTGCGCTGCCTGAGAAGCCCCGGCCGTTGGTGCTGTAGGACGCACCGATCCGCCCGCCGAAGTTCTTGCCGTCTTCCAGCAGGTCCAGTGCGCCCACCGTTTCGTAGCGCACCGCGCCGGCAGCGGCGGCAAAGCCGGCATCGGCAGCCGCCGCCCCCGCCTCGACCTCGACGCGCTTCAGGAACACCGGGTCGATCACGTTCGAGCCGGTATGGTGCCAGCTCGTCGCCGTCTGCGGCACGCCGTCGACACTGACGGCTAGGTTGGACTGTTCCATGCCGAGCACGTGGATGCGCTTGGAGGGACCGCCGCCGCCGGAAACCGTCACCGACGATTCGCGCGAGAAGAGTTCGGAGACGTCCGCCGGCTTCAGCGTTTCCAGGTCTTCCTGGGTGATGACCGTGCCGCCCGTCGCCTCGATGTTTTCCTCGCCGTCATTGATGACGGTGATCGTATCGAGGACCGTAACGGTCCCCTGCGCGGTTTCCTGTGCCTGCAGCGAGGCTGTGAGAGCAAGAAACGAGACGCTGGCGAGCGGCAGGATGCGGATAAGCTTCATGTAGTCGGTCCAGTCAACTTTCAGTGCCGAAGCTGGTCGCTTCGGCGATTTCCGGGTATTCGGGAGAACAGTGTCGAGGGCAGGGGATGCTCACCGCCGCGATCGTCGCTCGGAGGCGATGTGTGCGGCTTGGTCCGGTGATCCGAAACCCATGTCAGCATGCCCCCTGTTACGAGCCCCGCTTGTCTTCCTTGCCCCCTCGGCAACAGTGGATGTCCGGCGGCGGCAAACTTGTCATCCGACCGGGCGGGGAATAAACTTGATAAAGTTGGTCATGTATATGGCCGGCGAGACAGGCGAGTCGAGACGAAAGAGTTTGGCGAAAATGGCAAAGTTTTACGCGCAGGCGGCAGCGCGGCCCGGTCGGCGATAGGTCGTTCGATGCAGTACACACCGCAGGAGCTGTTCGTCGGCGCGATCGAGAACGTCACCAACTGCACCGCCGACACCAGCGAGCACGAAATCTGGCCGAAGTTCATGCTGATGGTGATGCTGCAGGGCGCACAGCACTTCGTCATCGATGGCCATCATTTCCATGTGGACGCTGGAGACGGCGATTCGGCGTCACCGCTGGTTTTCATGCTCAATGTTGCGAAGACCAGCAGGCTGCGCTTTTTCGACGAGAGCGAGGTGCCGCTGCGCAAGGTGATGATCGCCGCGCCGCTGCCCTGGCTGACGCGCCTGATCGAGACGCGGGACGGCATGCATGTGCCGGCATTGCAGGAATTCTTCTCCCGCCATCTGGCGCACTTCTCCTTCGAGCCGGGCGAGAACATTCTCCAGCTCGCGCAGAAAATCATCAATCCGCCGCCGATGCTGGAGGGCGAACTGGGCTCGTTGTATCTGAGAGCGCAGGCGCTCGACATCATGTGGCAGTCCTGCCTGCGGATGGTCGCGGAGAAGGAAGGGCGCCCGCGCGCGCAGCCGCTGATGAGCCTGCGGCGCTACCTGCGGATCAAGGACTTCATCACCGCCAATCTGGACAAGGAGCTGACCATCGACGTGATCGCAAGGGAAGCCGGTTCCAGCGTCTCCACCGTCCAGCGTCATTTCAAGGAGCACTTCGGCGTCACCATTTCCGATTTCATCCGCCAGAAGCGTCTGGATATGGCCCGCGCCGCACTCGCCCGCGACGGCATTCCCGTGTCGCATGCGGCCCACCTCGCCGGCTACAACAACATCTCCAGCTTCACCACGGCCTTCCGCAAGGCCTACGGCGTGACGCCCAGGCAGGTCCGGGTTTGATGGAAGGCGAGGATGGCGATCTGTGAATTTTAGTTCATTACGCCGTTGATATCGTCCGTTTTGTGAATTATAGTTCACATGTGATCGAAGTCCGCCAGGCCGACGAATTCGCAAAGTGGTCCAGGTCATTAAGAGACATCCGGGCCAAGGCCCGCATTCAGATTCGTCTGGCGCGGGTGGAACTCTGCAACCTTGGTGATGCCAAGTTCTTCGACGGCATCGGCGAGCTTCGCATCGAATATGGACCGGGATACGCATCTACATCGCCAAGCGCGGCAACACGGTCATCGTCTTGCTTTGCGGCGGTGACAAATCTTCGCAGAAGCGAGATATCAGGAAAGCCATTGCGATGGCTGAGGAGTTGGACTGATGGCTGTTAGGACAACGCGATGGGATACGACTGAACACCTCGACAGCGAGGAGGCCATTTTCGCTTATATCGAGGCGGCATTCGAGGATGGAGATCCCGATTTGATTAAGCATGTCCTTGGTGAAGTAGCGAGGGCGCGAGGCATGACCGCAATCGCTCGCGAGGCGGGCGTTACCAGAGAGGCGTTGTACAAGGCGCTAAGCGAGAAGGGAGACCCCCGCCTTTCGACGCTTATCGGTGTGATGAAAGCGCTGGGCCTGAAGCTGGCTGCAGAGCCAGATACCGGGCTTGCCGGAAGTTGAGTGAGTCGCGCGACCGGATGCCTT
>JAEWFU010000314.1 GCA_023388675.1 Pseudomonadota bacterium
GCGATGATAATCGACCTGCTGGCGGAAGAAGCGTTCATCAACCTTGCGGATGTCGGTGGCGGGGAGCGGGAACTGCTCGTCGGGCTTTGCGCCATACATGGCGACGTAATACGGATCGGGACCTGCTAGCCCGACCGATTCCAGCACGGCCCCGGTCTTCGTGCACGCCGCCAGGAAAAGCGGCATCGAGGCTATGAAGAAGCGGCGGGAAAGGCGACCGGACGTCGTGCCCTTCGGATCGTTGTTAACACACATAAGACGGAACCTGAGACGTTGCTTGTTGTTGCCGCGCGATCACGCGCTGAGCTTCAGTCAGTGCGGGTCAAACGTGGCCAACAGTTGGGCGAGATAGGGCGGAAAAGTGACGGGCACGTGCGTGTTGCATCTGGGCAACAGCGTGTTCTTACTCCTCGCGGCCTGTCTCCATCATTTCCCCATAGGCATCCATCGCGGCCGGAATGCCGGCTGCGGACAGGATCGCTGAGACAGCTTTCGTTTCAATGGGCGCGATGCCCCGCGCCTGGAAACCAGGCGACGCCTGCTGCGCCTTCATCGACTGATAAACGCCCGCCAGTGAACCGGGGCTGATGGCCGAGATGGATCGAAAGTAGGTCGGCTCGGTTGCAGATTCCCCACGTGAGGCTCTGGAATGTTCACCCTGTCGCCCCGCCGTATCCTGCGGTGTCCAGACTGCTGGCGCCGGGCGCGCGAGCGTCCCCACATACGAAAACCCACCGACGATCATCTGCGCCCCTGCTACTTCTCTCGCGCCCCGGCGCGGGTCTAGCGCGATCACCTAGCCAAGGGGTTTACGTCGCCGTGTCAGTTTGATTCAAATGCGGCCGATCATGAGTCGAGCATGTCCTTGACCGTGGTCGCCAACTGCTTGAGCGTGAACGGCTTGGGCAGGAATCCGAACTTCGCCTCCTGCGGGAGGTTCTTGGCGAAGGCGTCCTCGGCATAGCCGGACACGAAGATGAACTTGATGTCCGGCTGGCGCTTGATGAGTTCGCCCAGAAGGGTCGGCCCGTCCATCTCGGGCATGACAACGTCCGACACGACAATATCGACCGCGCCTTCGAGCTCCTCGAAGATTTCCAGCGCCTCGACGCCCGACGACGCCTCGTGCACGGTGTAGCCTCGCGACGACAATGCGCGCACGCCGCCCATCCGCACCGCGTCCTCATCCTCGACCAGAAGCACCGTGGCCGTGCCCGAAAGATACTGATTGGCGGCCGCCTTTTCCGCAGCGGGCTGCCCGGCTTCAACCGCCGCGCCTTCGCCCTGTGCACCTGCTTCCGCCCTGGCTTCCACCGCATGACGCGGCAGGAAGATACGGAACGTCGCGCCGTCGCCCGGTTCCGACGAGCAGAAGATGAAGCCGCCGGTCTGCTTGATGATGCCGTAGACCATCGACAGGCCGAGACCGGTGCCCTTGCCGACCTCCTTGGTGGTGAAGAACGGTTCGAACACCTTGGCCAGCACATCCGCCGGAATGCCTGTTCCCGTATCCTCGACCTCGACCAGCACATAGTCGGCCGGCGTCAATTCGCGATAGCCGAAGGACCGGCATTCGGCTTCCGCCACATTGCGTGTCCGCACCGCCAGCTCGCCGCCGTCGGGCATTGCATCGCGCGCGTTCACGGTCAGGTTGACGATCACCTGTTCGAACTGGCCGATATCCGCTTTCACCGGCCACAGGTCACGGCCATGATCGATCGTCAGCTTGATGTCGGGGCCTGCAAGCCGCGACAGGAGCATGCGCAGATCGGCGAGCACGTCGGTCAGGTTCAGCACTTCGGGCCGCATCGTCTGCTTGCGCGAGAACGCCAGAAGCTGGCGCACCAGCGAGGCGGCGCGATTGGCGTTCTGCTTGATGTTCATGATGTCGGGGAAGGACTGGTCCGAAGGCCGGTGGTTGGCCAGCAGCAGGTCCGACGCCATGATGATGGCGGTGAGCACATTGTTGAAGTCGTGCGCGATGCCGCCGGCAAGCTGCCCCACCGCCTGCATCTTCTGGCTCTGGGCCATCTGGGCCTCGAGCGCCTTCTGCTCGGTGGTCTCGACGGCGTAGACGATCGCCGCCTCTTCCGCCCCCTCGCCCGAACCGGCATCGGCAACGGCACTTACATAGAAGCGGATATGCCGCTCTTCGTTCTCCGGAAGAACAGTGTCGATGGGCGCGATGTCGGCCTGCCGCGCGCGGGCGCTGGCCAGCGCTGTCTCGAAGGCTGCGCGGTCGCGCGGATGGATGACCGTTTCCAGCTTGATCCGCCGATCGAGCATGTCGCGGTCCACGACGGTTGCGAACAGCGAGAGGAACGGCGCGTTGGTGCGCAGGATCCTGCCGTCGCCATCCACACCGGCGATCGCCATCGGCGTCGAATTGAAGAATCGCGTGAAACGCACTTCGGAGGCACGCAAATCCGCCGAGGCATCCTCGCCCTGGTTGCGGTTGAGCACGATGGTGCGCGACGGCCCCGGCGCGCCTTCACGGCTGGCGGTGACGCGATGCATGAAGCGCACCGGCACCGCAGCGCCGGAAACCGTCGACAAATCGAGATCGATGACGGCGTTGCGCGTCGAGCCCGGGTCGGCCTTGACGGAGGTGATCAGCGCCATGCCGTCGCCGGCCACGATCTGCGACAGCGTGGTCGCCCCCGGCGTGAAGCTGGCGAGATC
>JAEWFU010000364.1 GCA_023388675.1 Pseudomonadota bacterium
GCTGGCCGGGCGCGGGCTGGAGCTCGCCGACGACGGCGCCACGCTGGTCTATTCCTACGACACCCATGGCGAGCGCACCGGCATCACCGCGCTGCTGGGCGACCTCAACCAGGCCGGCCTGCGCTTCCGCGATCTGGAGACGCGCCAGAGCTCGCTCGAGGAAATCTTCGTCAATCTGGTGAAGGAGCGGGCATGAACCTGCACGCCGTCAAGTCGATCTACATGTTCGAGATGGCGCGGACGTTCCGCACTGTCATGCAGTCGATCATCTCTCCGGTCATTTCGACCTCGCTCTATTTCGTGGTGTTCGGGGCGGCCATCGGCTCGCGCATCGAGCAGATCGGCGGCGTCAGCTACGGCGCATTCATCGTGCCCGGCCTCATCATGATGTCGCTGCTGACGCTTTCGATCTCCAACGCATCCTTCGGCATCTATTTCCCGAAATTCACCGGCACCATCTACGAGGTGCTGTCGGCGCCGATCTCCTATGGCGAGATCGTGCTCGCCTATGTCGGTGCTGCCGCCACAAAGTCGATCATGATCGGGCTGGTGATCCTCGCTACTGCCGCCTTCTTCGTCGATCTGCGCATCGAGCATCCGTTCATGATGCTGCTTTTCCTGGTGCTGACGGCCGTCACCTTCTCGCTGTTCGGCTTCATCATCGGCATCTGGGCCGACGGGTTCGAGAAACTGCAGATCGTGCCGTTGCTGATCGTCATGCCGCTCGCCTTCCTTGGCGGCACCTTCTACTCCATCGACATGCTGCCGCCGGTCTGGCAGACGATCTCACTCGGCAATCCGGTGGTCTATCTCGTCAGCGGCTTCCGCTGGAGCTTCATCGGCACATCGGACGTCAATATCGGCATCAGCCTGGCGATGACGCTGTTCTTCCTCGTCGCATGTCTCGCCGTCGTCGCGTGGATATTCAGGACCGGATACAAGCTGAAGACCTGACCGGCCGCCGCCGCCCGAAAGGGCGGCATGTCCTTGCGCGGCAACCTGCTTTTCGCTATGGAACGCGCGCACTTACGGCCCCGCTTTTTCGGGGCTCTCATCTAGACGGCGAGAGGCGTTGCCGCCCGACGTCACTTCGCAGGGACTGATCGCTTCCATGGCGCGCATCGTGATGAAATTCGGCGGGACTTCGGTCGCCGACATCGCCCGCATCCGCAACGTGGCGCGGCACGTCAAACGCGAGGTGGAAGCCGGCCATGAAGTGGCGGTGGTCGTGTCGGCAATGTCCGGCAAGACCAACGAACTCGTCGGCTGGGTCAAGGATGCCTCGAAGGCCGAAGGCTCGAACTTCAACATTTACGACGCGCGCGAATACGACACCGTGGTCGCTTCCGGCGAACAGGTCACGTCGGGCCTGCTGGCGCTCGTGCTACAGTCGATGGGCGTGCATGCGCGTTCGTGGCAGGGCTGGCAGATCCCGATCAGGACCGACAACGCGCACGGCGCTGCCCGCATCGATGACATCGACGGCTCGTTCCTGATCCAGCGCTTCGGCGAGGGACAGGTGGCTGTCATCGCCGGCTTCCAGGGCATCGGTCCCGACAACCGCATCGCGACGCTGGGGCGTGGCGGATCCGATACCAGTGCGGTTGCGATCGCCGCGGCGGTGAAGGCCGACCGCTGCGATATCTATACCGACGTCGACGGCGTCTACACGACCGACCCGCGCATCGAGCCCAAGGCCCGGCGGCTTGCCAGGATCTCCTTCGAGGAGATGCTTGAAATGGCGTCTCTGGGCGCCAAGGTGCTGCAGGTGCGGTCGGTCGAACTGGCGATGGTGCACAAGGTGCGCACCTTCGTGCGGTCTTCCTTCGAGGATCCGGACGCGCCCGGAATGGGCGATTTCGACAATCCGCCCGGAACCCTCATTTGCGACGAGGATGAAATCGTGGAACAGCAGGTCGTCACCGGTATCGCCTACGCCAAGGACGAGGCGCAAATCTCGCTGCGACGGGTCTCCGACCGTCCCGGCGTCGCCGCCGGCATCTTCGGTCCGCTGGCCGAGGCCGGCATCAATGTCGACATGATCGTCCAGAACATCTCCGAGGACGGCTCGTTCACCGACATGACCTTCACGGTGCCGTCCGCCGATGTCACCAAATCGCTTGGCGTGCTTGAAAAGGTCAAGGAGACGATCGGCTTCGACGCGATCCAGCACGACGACGGCATGTCCAAGGTCTCCGTCATCGGAATCGGCATGAGAAGCCATGCCGGTGTCGCCGCCACCGCCTTCAAGGCGCTGTCGGAAAAGGGCATCAACATCCGTGCCATCACGACATCCGAGATCAAGATTTCGATCCTGATCGACGGTCCTTATACGGAACTCGCCGTTCGCACTTTGCATTCCGTCTACGGTCTCGATAAGCAGTAGACGACGATACACCCCGGCACCGCGTGTCGGGACGGCGGCCCCTGGCGGGGCAGGTGCCGTCTTCGCGGAGTCGGTCCGGCGTTGGAGAAAGAAGCCCGATGCGTGACACGGCCGCAGGCCCACGCCTATTGCTGAGACGGCTTCGCGAGCTCATGGCGGAAGCTCTCGAGCCGCAGGCCAGGCTCGACCGCATCGTGCACCACATCGCCCAGAACATGGTCGCCGAGGTCTGCTCGCTTTACGTGCTGCGGGCCGATTCGGTTCTCGAACTGTACGCCACCGAAGGCTTGAACCCGGGCTCGGTCCATCTGGCGCAGCTTCGCCTCGGCCAGGGCCTCGTCGGCACCATTGCCGCGAGCGCGCGGCCGCTCAACCTTTCTGAAGCGCAGAAGCATCCCGCCTTCGCCTACCTGCCGGAGACCGGAGAGGAGATCTACAATTCCTTCCTTGGCGTGCCGGTTCTGCGCGCCGGCCGCACGCTTGGCGTGCTGGTGGTGCAGAACCGGACGATGCGCCAGTATCGCGAGGACGAGGTCGAGGCGCTGGAAACCACCGCCATGGTGATCGCCGAGATGATCGCCACCGGCGACCTTTCGCGCCTGACCCGGCCCGGCCTCGAACTCGACCTGTCGCGGCCGGTTACGATTGACGGCATGTCCTTCAATGAAGGCGTCGGGCTCGGCCACGTCGTGCTGCACGAGCCGCGCATCGTCGTCACTAACCTCTTCAACGAGGACAGCGACGAGGAACTGCGGCGTCTGGAGACCGCGCTAGGCTCGCTGCGGCTTTCCATCGACGACATGCTGTCGCGCCGCGAGGTGGCCTTCGAGGGCGAGCACCGCGAGGTGCTGGAAGCCTATCGCATGTTCGCCAACGACCGCGGCTGGGTGCGCCGGCTGGAAGAGGCGATCCGCAACGGCCTGACGGCGGAAGCCGCGGTCGAGAAGGTGCAGAGCGACATGCGCGCGCGCATGCTGCACATGACCGATCCCTATCTGCGCGAGCGTATGAGCGACTTCGACGATCTGGCGAACCGGCTGCTGCGCATGTTGCTGGGCCACGGCCCGGAGGCAATGGCCAATGCGCTGCCGCGCGATGCGATCGTGGTTGCGCGCACGATGGGAGCGGCGGAGCTGCTCGACTATCCGCGCGAGAAACTGCGCGGCCTGGTGCTCGAGGACGGCGCCATCACCAGCCACGTCGTCATCGTCGCCCGGGCGATGGGCATTCCCGTCACGGGACAGATGAAGGGCGCCGTCTCCATGTCGGAGAACGGCGACGCGATCATCGTCGATGGAGACGATGGCGTCATCCATCTGCGGCCGCAGGCGGACGTCGAGGCGGCCTATGCCGAAAAGGTGCGGTTCCGCGCCCGCCGGCAGGAGCTCTACCGCGAACTGCGCGGAAAACCCTCCGTCACGCGGGACGGCGTGCAGATCGACCTGATGATGAATGCGGGTCTTGCCGTCGACCTGCCGCAGCTCTCCGAATCGGGCGCGGCCGGCATCGGTTTGTTCCGCACCGAGCTGCAATTCATGGTGGCCTCCACCTTCCCGCGCGCCGAGGCGCAGGAGCGGCTCTATCGCGACGTTCTGGAGGCCGCAGGCGACAAGCCGGTGACGTTCCGAACCATCGACATCGGCGGCGACAAGGTGCTGCCCTATTTCAAGGGCATCGGCCAGGAAGAGAATCCGGCGCTCGGATGGCGTGCGGTGCGCCTGACGTTGGACCGCCCCGGGCTGCTGCGCACCCAGATGCGCGCGCTGCTGAAGGCTGCGGGCGGACGCGAATTGCGCGTGATGCTGCCGATGGTGACCGAGATTTCGGAGATCAGGCAGGCGCGGGAGATCATTGACAGGGAAGTACGGCACCTGTCGCGTTTCGCGCATCATCTGCCGACAAAGCTCAAGCTGGGTGCGATGATCGAGGTGCCGTCGCTGATGTGGCAGCTCGAAGAGTTGATGAGCGTCGTCGATTTCGTCTCGGTCGGTTCCAACGACCTGTTCCAGTTCGTCACCGCGACCGACCGCGGCAATACACAGCTTGCCGGTCGGTTCGAGCCGATCTCGGTCCCGTTCCTCCGGGTGCTGCGCCAGATCGCGGAAACCGGTAACAAGACCGGAACGTCGGTGACGCTGTGCGGCGAGCTTGCAGGGCGGCCGATTTCGGCGATGGCGCTGCTCGGCGTCGGCTACCGCTCGATATCGATGTCGCCGGCCGCGATCGGTCCGGTGAAGGCGATGCTGATCGAACTGCCGCTCGAGCGCCTGACCCGGCTGATGCACGAGACGCTCGACGGACGTTCCAGCGAGGAGGACGTGCGCGCCATGCTGCACGCCTTCGCGGCCGAGCACGACATTCCTCTTTGACGAGTACACATATGATCGAACTGCCGCGCGACCGGATGGACCAGGTCCTGAAACGCTTTGAGATGCTCGAAGCGCAGATGGCCGCCGGGCCGGATCCGGACGCCTATGTGAAGATGGCGTCTGAATATTCCGATTTGGAGGAGATGGCGCAGAAGATCAGGGCGCTGCGCGCGGCGGAAGCCGAATTTGCCGATCTCGACGCGATGCTGTCGGACAAGACCACCGACGCCGAGATGCGCGAACTCGCCGAAGCCGAGCTTCCGGAGATCGAGGCCCGGATCGATGAACTGCGGAAGGACATCCAGATCCTGCTGCTGCCGAAGGACGCGGCAGACGACAAGAGCGCGATCCTGGAAATCCGCGCCGGCACGGGCGGCGACGAGGCGGCGCTGTTTGCCGGCGATCTCTACCGCATGTACGAGCGCTACGCGGCCTCCCGCGGCTGGCGGTTCGAACTGGTTTCGGCGAGCGAGGGCGAGGTCGGCGGCTTCAAGGAGGCGATCGCAACCGTTTCGGGCAAGGACGTGTTCGCGCACCTCAAATTCGAGTCCGGTGTGCACCGCGTACAGCGGGTGCCGGAAACCGAGGGCGGAGGGCGCATTCACACATCTGCCGCTACCGTTGCGGTGCTGCCGGAGGCCGAGGACGTCGATATCGACATCCGCAACGAGGACATCCGCATCGACACGATGCGTGCCTCGGGCGCTGGCGGCCAGCACGTCAACACCACCGATTCGGCGGTGCGCATCACGCATATCCCGACCGGCATCATGGTGGTCTCGGCGGAGAAGTCGCAGCACCAGAACCGGGCGCGCGCCATGCAGATCCTGCGGGCGCGGCTCTACGACATGGAGC
>JAEWFU010000470.1 GCA_023388675.1 Pseudomonadota bacterium
GCGCAAGGGTCTTGCCGCCGGCGCCCGCGCAATAGTCAAGCACCTGCATGCCCGCTTCCGCGCCTGCGAGATCGGCTACGATCTGGGAACCCTCGTCCTGAACCTCGAACCAGCCTTTGCGGAAGGCAGGTTCGGCCTGCACGTTGGGGTGACGGCCGGCACCGTCGATCGGCGGGATGCGGATGCCGTCTGCCGCAAGCGCACATGGCGTGGCACCGGTGCCCTTGAGCTCGCTCAAGACCTTGTCGCGTGTCGCAGCGAGCGTGTTCACGCGCAGGTCCAGCGGCGGCCGTGCGGCAAGTGCCGACAATTCCTGCACCCAACCGCCGCCGAAGGCATCGGTCACCAGCGGCACGCACCAGTCGGGGCAGTCGGCGCGCACCGCATCCGGGGCATCGTCGAACGAGCGCGAGGAAAGTGCGGCCAGTTCTGCGCTGTCGAGCGGCGCTGGCGCGAAGCGGTCGCCTTCAAGCGCCCCATTGATCGCCGCACCGTCCATCGACCATTCCAGCGCCAGCGCCCCGAACGCCTGCGCACGCGAAGTGTCGGCATCGAGCAGCCAGCCAGCCGAACGCCTGCGCCGCAACGCGTCGTAAACGACGTTGCCGATGGCAGCACGATCGCCCGCCCCTGCGAAGCGATGGGAGAGCCCCCAATCCTTGAGCGCTTCGGCCGCCGGGCGGTGCCGTCGTTCCATGTCGTCGAGAATTTCGATGGCTGCCGCCAGCCTGCCGCCCAGTCGCATGCCGTCTCCGAAGCGAGTTTTCAGAACCCGCCTAGCTATACCGGCAAGTCGGCAGTGCCAAGCCCGCCAGGGTAGATCGGCGTTCGAACTATAGATGCAGTTTTAGAATGGCAATATTGATGTTTAGAACTTGAATATCCAATTCCATTGCATCTATAATGCCCTACCATGATTACTGCTGCGCAGATGCGGGCGGCGCGCGCCCTCCTAGGCATTGACCAGGCACGGCTTGCCGAGCTGTCAGGCGTTTCGCTGGCGACCGTCCAAAGGATGGAAGCGAGCGAAGGCAATGTTCGCGGGGTGGTCGATACGCTGATGAAGGTCATCGAAGCGTTGAATGCCGCCGGTATCGAACTCATCGGCGAGAACCAGCGCAGCGATCAGGGGGGCCGCGGCGTCAGGCTACGCGTTCCTTCGGGACGGTCCGGCCCGAGCTAGACCACTCCGACACCAACCAGTTGCGACGGCAACTGCCGACCACGACGTCGACAAGGCCGCCGCCTTCACGCTCACGAGAAGGCCATGTCCTCGACGACACACCCAGTGACAACAGACCACAAGCCCACCTTTGGCGAACTCTACACGCCGAAGCTCGTGACGGTGCTGCGCGAAGGCTACGATGCAACCAAATTGCGGGGAGACCTGATCGCCGGGCTCACCGTCGCTATCGTCGCCCTGCCGCTTTCCATGGCCATCGCGATCGCATCGGGCGTGTCGCCCGATAGGGGCCTCTACACGGCAATCGTCGGCGGTTTCCTGGTCTCGTTGCTCGGTGGCAGCCGCTTCCAGATCGGCGGCCCTGCTGGCGCGTTCATCGTGCTCGTCTCCGCTACGGTGCATATGCATGGCGTCGACGGGCTAATCCTTGCAACGGCGATGTCCGGCGTCATGCTGGTGACCATCGGCTACGCCCGGCTTGGAAGTTTCATCAAGTTCATCCCCTACCCGGTAACGGTCGGCTTCACCGCGGGGATCGCGGTCATCATATTCGCAAGCCAGATCAGTGCCCTCTTCGGACTGGAACTTGCCGGCGAGGAACCGGGCGAGCTGCTGCCCAAGCTTGCCGCACTCGTCCGCGCGCTGCCGACACTCAACGCATCGGCAGTGGCGGTCTCCGCGATCACCGTCGGCACCATCCTCTTGCTGCGCAAGTTCCGCCCGAGCTGGCCTGGCATGCTGATCGCGGTGGTAGCTGCCTCGGCCTTGGCGGCAGCATTTTCTCTGCCGGTCGCCACAATCGGGAGCACGTTCGGCGGCATCCCTCGCGCGCTTCCTATACCGGCCTTGCCGGAGATTTCGCCGGAGAAGGCCATTGCAGTGCTGCCCGCCGCCATCTCATTCACGCTGCTGGGCGCGATCGAATCGCTTCTATCGGCCGTCGTCGCCGACGGCATGACGGGGCGGCGACACCGCTCGAACTGCGAACTTGTGGCCCAGGGCTTCGCCAATATCGGTGCGGCGCTGTTCGGCGGGTTCTGCGTGACGGGTACGATCGCACGAACCGCGACCAATGTGCGCTCGGGCGCCTACGGTCCGGTTTCGGGCATGGCGCACGCGATGTTCCTGCTGCTTTTCATGCTGCTGGCGGCACCGCTTGCATCCTACATACCGCTTGCGGCACTTGCAGGCGTGCTCGCGGTCGTGGCCTTCAACATGGTCGAGCGCAGCGCGATTGCGGCCCTGCTTCGGTCATCCTGGGGCGATGCGATCGTGCTCGCCGTCACCTTCGCGCTGGTGATATTCAGGGACCTGACCGAGGGTATCGTCGTCGGTTTCGCACTGGGGGCAATGCTGTTCATCCATCGCATGTCGCAGGAGGTCGCCATCGAAGCGCGTCCACTCGCAACGGAGGATATTGCGGACGAGCCGAGCAACTATGACGCCGATGCGTCCAGCGATCCGGACTATGTCGTCTACCGGCTATCGGGCGCGTTCTTCTTCGGGGCGGCAGCTGCCGCAGCCGCGACGCTCGACCGGATCACCGACCGCCACAAGGCGTTCATCCTGGATTTTTCGGCCGTGCCTTTCCTCGACTCGACGGCAGCCAACATCGTCGAACAAGCCGCGCGCAAGGCCGAGCGGCGCGGCATCCGCTTCTACGTCTCCGGCACGACGCCTGCGATCCGCCGCATGCTGCTGACGCATGGGGTGCGACCGCCGCATGTCGAATACACCGCCACCATCGCGGATGCCCGCGAGGCCCTGCTGGCCTCGCTGCCTACGGATCAGGCCTGAATAACGACCACGCGCGCGCCGACAGGAACACGCTCGTAAAGGTCCACAACGTCGTGGTTGAGCATGCGAACGCAACCGCTGGACACCGCCTGACCGATGGAGTTCGGCTGGTTGGTGCCATGAATGCGGAACATGGTGTCGCGGCCGTTGCGATAGAGGTAGAGCGCCCTGGCACCAAGCGGATTGCTCAGCCCGCCCGGCAGGCCGCCGGCGTAGCGCCGGTTGCGAGGGTCGCGGCGGATCATGTTGTCGGTGGGCGTCCAGCTCGGCCATTCACCCTTGCGGCCGACGGTGGCGCCACCACGCAAGGCCAGTCCCGCGCGGCCGACACCGATGCCGTAGCGCATCGCCCGACCGCCACCCATCACATAGTAGAGACGGCGAGCCGGTGTATCCACAACCACAGTTCCGGCCTTGTAGTTGCCATCATACGCCACTTCGCGGCGGCGAAGCTCCGGCTTGATCTTTTCCGGCGAAAGGGCAGCCAGCGGGAAACGATCATGTGGAACCGCGGCATAGTTGAGCTGATCGGACCGGTATTCGGTGACAGCGCAACCGGCAAATAGAAGCGGCAGGCCAGCAATGAAGCCGCGGCGTGAAATGGTCATGACGTCCCCCAAAGCAATTCTTCGCCATGATCGATATGGCGTTATGGTTAACGAATTCTTGCTTGAGGGGTAGCAGGGGCCTGAAGAGCGCTCCAGCCAAACGACAGCGGGCGCGGATTTCTCCGCGCCCGCCAAGTCTCGTTCAGTCAGGCTTTCAGGCGATGTCGAAGCGATCCGCGTTCATCACCTTCACCCATGCCGCAACGAAATCCTTCACGAATTTCACCTGCGAATCCGCACAGGCATAGACCTCGGCCAGCGCGCGAAGCTGTGAATGCGAGCCGAAGATCAGGTCGACGCGGGTCGCGCGCCACTTCAACGCGTCGGTCTTCCGGTCGCGGCCTTCGTAAGTGCCGTCTGACAGCGCCTTCCACTGCGTGTCCATGGTCAGCAGGTTGACGAAAAAGTCGTTCGTCAGAACGCCCGCCCGGTCAGTGAAGACGCCGTGGTCCGAACCGCCGGCATTGGCGCCGAGCACACGCAGGCCACCGAGCAGAACCGTCATCTCCGGCGCAGTCAGGGTGAGAAGCTGCGCCTTGTCGACCAGCGCTTCCTCCGGAGCCATGAACTGGCGACCGCTCAGATAGTTGCGGAAGCCGTCGGTTCGCGGCTCGATCGCTGCGAAGGACTGGACGTCGGTCTGTTCCTGGGAAGCATCGGCGCGACCTGGCGTGAACGGCACGACGGCGTCGTATCCGCCATCCTTGGCCGCCTTCTCGATGGCAGCCCCGCCGGCGAGCACGATCAGATCGGCGAGCGATATCTTCTTGCCACCTGACTGCGCGCCGTTGAACTCGGCCTGGATCGCTTCGAGCTTCGACAGAACCCTTGCAAGCTGCTCCGGCTGGTTGACCTCCCAGTCCTTCTGCGGAGCAAGTCGGATGCGCGCGCCGTTGGCGCCGCCGCGCTTGTCGGAACCGCGGAAAGTGGACGCCGAAGCCCAGGCGGTGGAAACGAGTTCGGAGACCGAAAGGCCGGAGGCAAGCACCTTCGCCTTGAGGGCGGCGATGTCCTGCTCGTTGACCAGCGGATGATCGACCGCCGGGATGACGTCCTGCCAGATCAGGTCTTCTGCCGGAACCTCAGGGCCGAGGTAACGAACCTTGGGGCCCATGTCGCGGTGGGTCAGCTTGAACCAGGCACGGGCGAAGGCGTCGGCGAACTGATCCGGGTTCTCCAGGAAACGCCGGGAGATTTTTTCGTATTCCGGATCGAAACGCAGCGACAGGTCGGTCGTCAGCATCGTCGGCAGGTGCTTGCGCGAGGGATCGTAGGCGTCGGGGATCGACGGCTCCGCGTTCTTGGCCTTCCATTGCTTCGCACCGGCTGGGCTCGCCGTCAGTTCCCATTCGAAGTTGAACAGGTTCTCGAAGAAGAGATTGCTCCACTGCGTCGGCGTCTGGGTCCAGGTGACCTCCGGGCCGCCGGTGATCGTGTCGGCGCCGATGCCGGTGCCGTGACCGCTCTTCCAGCCGAGGCCCTGATCCTCGATATCCGCACCCCCGGGGTCCGCGCCGATGAGTGACGGATCGCCTGCGCCGTGGGTCTTGCCGAACGAATGGCCACCGGCGATCAGCGCGACGGTTTCCTCGTCGTTCATCGCCATGCGGGCAAAGGTCTCACGGATGTCGCGGGCGGCAGCGACGGGGTCAGGGTTGCCGTTCGGGCCTTCCGGATTGACGTAGATGAGGCCCATCTGGACCGCGCCGAGCGGCTCCTGGAGCTCACGCTCGCCGCTGTAACGCTCGTCGCCGAGCCAGGTGCCCTCGGGGCCCCAATAGAGCTCCTCCGGCTCCCACACGTCGGCGCGGCCGCCGGCGAAACCGAACGTCTTGAAGCCCATCGATTCCAGCGCGACATTGCCGGTGAGGATCAGCAAGTCGGCCCAGGAAATCTTGCGGCCGTATTTCTGCTTGATCGGCCACAGCAGCCGGCGCGCCTTGTCGAGATTGGCATTGTCAGGCCAGGAATTGAGCGGAGCAAAACGCTGCTGGCCGGCGCCTGCGCCGCCCCGGCCATCGGTGATGCGATAGGTGCCTGCGCTGTGCCAGGCCATACGGATGAACAGGCCGCCATAGTGGCCGAAGTCGGCCGGCCACCAATCTTGCGAATCGGTCATCAGCGCGTGCAGGTCGTGCTTCACGGCCTCCAGATCGAGCGACTTGAACTCCTCGGCGTAGTCGAAGTCGGCCCCCATCGGGTCGGACAGATCGGAATTGCGGTGCAGGCCGTCGAGATCGAGCAGTCCCGGCCACCAGTCGCGGTTCCTGTGGCCTCGCGCGCCTCCGGTGAACGGGCATTTGCCCGCGTTGTCTTCAACCTTCTTGTCCATCTTCATCTCCGATCGGTTTGGCGATTGCTCAAGCCCTCATGCGCGGTGTCCGCGCGAGAAGGGATCCTGCAGAATCTGGCGTTTTCCGTTCCAAGGCTTCAAGCCCGCCAAAGGCAGGCTGCCGAATCCTCAATCTGGAATAATTCCAAACTAGCGCCGGATGCCGATAGGTACAAATTGCATTTCCTATTCGTTTCGATAAACTGAGGTTATGATACGATTGACTTTAAGACAGATGGAATATTTCGAGGCGCTTGCTGAAACGCTGCATTTCGGTCGCGCCGCCGAGTTGGTCGGCGTGACGCAGCCCGCCCTTTCCTCGCAGATCGCGGAGATGGAGGAACGGCTCGGTCGCCGCCTGTTCGATCGTGGCGGCAAGACGGTGCACCTGACTGAGGAAGGACGCGGGCTCAAGCCGCGCATCGACCGGGTGCTGGCCGAGGCGCGCGAAATCGAAGCGGTGGCACGCCGCGGTCGCGCGGCCATGGAAGGCCGCTTCCGGCTGGGCGTCATCCCGACCGTCGCGCCCTATCTTCTGCCGGCGCTTCTGCCGGAATTGCGCAAACGCTTTCCAGCGCTGGCCGTGGAGTTGCGCGAGGCAGTCACGGCTACGCTGATCGAGGAGACGGCGGCAGGCAGGCTCGACGGCATGATCGCTGCGCTGCCGCTGGACCATGCCGGCGTGACTGTGGAACCGCTCTTCGAGGATCGCTTCTTTCTTGCCGTACCGAAGGCCGATCCGGGCTTCGTATCCCCTCCCGTGCCGCCGGAAAGTCCTGCGCTGGAGCGGCTGATGCTGCTGGAGGAAGGCCACTGCATGCGCGACCAGGCGCTGGCGGTATGCGGCTCGGTGCGGCCCGCAGCGATGGCCAATTACGGCGCGACCAGCCTGATGACACTGCTGCAGATGGTTGCGCACGGACAGGGCCTGACGATGATCCCTGAAATGGCGCGCGCGGCCAGCGAGGCGATGCCGGAGCTCAGGGTCGTGCCCTTCGCCGAGCCGATGCCTTCGCGTATCCTTGGCTTCGCATGGCGACGCAACTCGAGCCGGCAGGACGAATGTCGGGCGCTGACCGAGATCGTCCGCGGGCTGGCGCCGGCCTCAGCCCGCGCCCAGCAGATTGACGGCAAGCAGCACCCACAAGGCGATGACCGCCAGGAAGCCGACCACGAAGGCGGGCTGACGGTGGCGGATGCGGTTGGAGGTGACGTGGATGAAGGTGTGCGCATAGCGTGACACGGCAAACAGCCACGCCAGCGACAAGGTGAGCGCATCGACCGCGC
>JAEWFU010000479.1 GCA_023388675.1 Pseudomonadota bacterium
CTCGATCTTCAGGCGCAGGGCGTGCTGCCGAAAAGCGGCTTCGTGCGTCAGGAGGATGTCGCCCTGTCGGCCTTCCTCGGCAATCGGTTCGGTCAGGTCTATGCGGACCTGCCGCCCGCACTCGGCCCCTCGGTCACGGCAGCCGCCTGACCGGCCGCGCCGCGCTGGATGTGCCGGCCGAGGATGATCCACGACTTGCAGCGTTCGATGCCTTCGAAGCCGAGAATCTCGTCAAGCACCGCGTCGATGTCCTCGACGCGGGGCGTCTGCACCGTCAGCACCAGATCGTAATCGCCGGCGATGGTGAGGCAGCTCACCACTTCCGGCAATGCCCGCAGGCGGTCGAGGATGTCCTTCTGCCGGCGCTGGACGATACTGACCATCACCAGCGCTTGTGCCGCATCGCCGAAAGGATCGTGCGAAAGGATCGCAGCGTAGCCGGCGATCAGCCCGCTGCGCTCCAGCCGCGCGATGCGCTCCTGCACCGTGCTGCGCCCCACACCCAGCTTGCGCGCAAGTTCGGCCACCGACGCGCGACCGTCGGCGAGCAGAAGGCCGACCAGTTGACGGTCGATATTGTCGCGAAGTTCGTTCATGCGGGAATCCCCGGGGCGATGGTCGCGCCACCCCTAGCGCCGGAGCCGTTGGCGGGCAAGCTCCGGTGTTCGGCTACCGATATCTCACGGCTCGACGCGGATGTGGATATCGTCGCCGTAGAGACTGATCAGCTCCGTTCCCACCTTGGTTGCCGTGAACAGGATGGCTCTGGCGGGAACGCGGCCGCCGCACTGGCGGCTCAGCCGCGTGCCCACGCCGCCATCCGTCAGAGTGCCCGTCACCAGTGTCGGCAAAAGCACCTTCGCGCTTTCCCACGACGGCGCCGGACCACATTCGTTGCCTCGCGCCCCGTGTATGATGACGGCGTCCCCGACCTTTACGGACACATTGCGCACGTATTCCGCCTGGACGCCTTCGAAGGTTGCGGCGGGGTCGGGCGCTGCCGCGGGGGAGCGATACGGCCACAGCCACCACGCCGCCAGCACCACCACGGCCGAAGCGGCGAGAGCCATCCCGATCAATAGCACGCGCCTGCTCGAAGCTGCCTCATCCGGTGCATCCTCGATGGATGCATCGTTTTCATGGTCCTCAACGCCGGATTTGGCCTTGACGTACAATCGTTTCCAACGATCCAGCAATTCGGGATGCTGGCCGACATCCAGGATTTTTGTGAGCAGCGCGAAATTGCGACGCCGGGGAATGTGAGCTCCCTGCCGCCAGTTGCGGAGATTCTTCACCGCCGTGTCGAACGCAGCCTGCGTCGTGTTGCCGGTCGCCGAACAAAGCTGGTCGGCAAGCGCCATATTGTCCAGATGTCCCTTCTCGACGCAAAGCGCATCCAGAAGCTCATGCCATGTTTCACAGGCCGCCCAATCGCCTGATCCGCCCATCGAACCCACCGAAATCAACCCCAGTCGGAGATGGATAGCATGCCTTTGATATTAATGTGAAATTTTTGCGTTTTTTCCCGGCACTTCCTCTTCTTCCCCGATTCAGCGCTGACCGGGCAGGTCCGGCCGCCTATGCACCCTTGCGGCTCATTCGCCGAATGAGTGAACCTAAACGGTAAGGGGGAAAATCCATGAGCCCAGGCAAGCTTGGCGGGATGCTTGTATCAGCCATCGCAGCGTTCACGCTGTCGGCGTGTTCGACAACCGGCGACGGCGCGGGACCTGCACCTGCACCTGCGCAGCCTTTCACACTCGAGAGCGTCAGCATCAGCCCGATGACGACGGCAAATCTGTGCAGCCAGCTCGGCGGGCAGGGACAGGCGCCAACCATCACCATCCACCACACGGCCGCAGCCGGCGTTCCGATCCGCCTCAGCCTCCAGGACAAGCTGAGCGACGGCAGCACGTTCAATCATCGCAGCACGCGGATAAGTTCAGACGGTTCGGGAACGACAACGGTCAATCACCGTTTCCTGCCGCCCTGCAACACCACCGGTGGCCGCCTCAACTCGAACTATCAACTGACCGTCGAAGCCGGTGGGGCATCGCGCACGGTAGGCTGGGCGCGGTTCAACTCGGCAACACGCACAATCCAGTAACCAGCAGTGGAATGGGAACGCCGCTACCCAGTGCGGCATTCCCGATTTGCGGAGCGTTGCGACATCGTCGCCGCTCCGCCTTTTTTTATGATGCTGTCGCTATCGCGGGCGTTACAGCGCCACAACGCTCTCCGGAAGCCCAAGCGCGGAAGCCAGCCTTGTTAGCCTGGCCTGGTCCACGGTCCCTGCCTCGAGATCGACGAGTTCGGCCTCGGCAAGACCGGACGTTACGGCGAGCTGTTCGATCGTATAGCCCGTCGCTTCACGGATGGCTGTGACCGGGTTGGTCCCGGAAGATAGCGCAACCGTGATGGCTTCGATGAGTTCGGCCATCTGAGTATCCTCTGACAATCTGAATGCACGCCATCCGCAAGAACCTGCAGGGCGCCGTCTTATGTGGGATTCTTGACGAGCAATTTCAAGATTGGCGGAGGTCGCGGCTCGCTGACTTTTGGAGGCAAACAGCTAGAGGACTACAGCGCTGAATATTGCTCGTCTTCGACTGGCACGGCGCGCCAAACACGGCCGATTACTCTCGATAGCTCGCAATAGCCGCCGAGCATGCGAATGCAACAGTAAGCAGTCCAGGCATCAAAAAGCGTGGGAGCCTTGACGACAGTCATGCGCCGCGAAATGGCCGTCACGGCTACTTTGTCCGATCCCAACATTGCCTGTTACGCTTCCGAATGGGGCCGTTGATTTCTGTGCAGGCCTTCAGGTTCCGGCCGGTTCGTCCCCGATGCCGGGATGATCCGCGCCGCGCAATATTTGAACTCCGGGATCTTGCCGTATGGATCGAGCATCGGATTGGTGAGCTTGTTGGCGGGGCTCTCGTTGAAGCAGAACGGCATGAACACCATGCCGTCGGCGACCTCCCGGTCGGCGCGCAGGATCGCCTCGACCGTGCCGCGCCGCGTCTCGACGGCGATCACCTCTCCCTGCGACAGCCCGCGACGCTTGATCTCGTAGGGGTTCATCGCGGCAATGCCATAGGGTTCAATGGCGTTGAGCACGCCCGCGCGGCGCGTCATGGCGCCGGTGTGCCAGTGCTCCAGCAGGCGCCCGGTGGTCAGCACCAGCGGGTATTCGTCGTCGGGAACCTCGTCGGGCGGCAAGAGGTCGGTCGGTACGATGCGCCCGCGCCCGTCGGTGGTCGGGAAGCCGGAGGTGAAGACGATCTCGTTGCCGGGCACATCCGGTCCGTCGGCCGGATAGATGACGGATTCCTCGCGCTCGATACGGTCCCAGGAGATATGCTTCAGGGACGGCATCACCTGCGCCATCTCGGTGTAGACCTCGGAGACGTGGCCGTAATTCCAGCCCAGGCCCATGCGGTTGGCGAGCTCGACGATCAGGTCGAGATCCTGCCGCGCCTCGCCGGGCAGGTCGAGTGCAGGCCGGCCGATCTGCACCTGCCGGTTGGTGTTGGTGTAGGTGCCGAGCTTTTCGGCATGGGCCGAAGCCGGCAGCACCACGTCGGCATGCCATGCCGTCTCCGTCAGGAAGATGTCCTGCACCACCAGATGTTCCAGCTTGGCAAGCGCTGCACGGGCATGGCTCTGGTCGGGGTCCGACATCGCCGGGTTCTCGCCCATGATGTACATGCCGCAAATCTCGCCGTCGTGAATGGCGTCGACGATCTCGACGACGGTCAGCCCGCGCTTCGGATCGAGCGTCTGGCCCCAGAAATTCTCGTACTGGCTGCGGATGTCGATGTTCTCCACCGACTTGTAGTCGGGGAAATACATTGGGATGAGCCCCGCATCGGAAGCGCCCTGCACGTTGTTCTGGCCGCGCAGCGGATGGAGCCCCGTTCCGGCGCGCCCGACATGGCCGGTGATCAGCGCCAGCGCGATCAGGCAGCGCGAATTGTCGGTGCCGTGTGTATGCTGGGAGACGCCCATGCCCCAGAAGATCATCGAGCGCTCAGCCTTGGCATAGGTGCGCGCGACCTGACGCAGCACGTCCGCCTCGATGCCGCAGACCTCGGCCATCGCCTCGGGCGAGAAGTCCTTGACCTTGGCCTTCAGCGCCTCGAAGCCGGAGACGTTGGCCTGGATGTACTGCTCGTCATAGAGCTTCTCGTCGATGATGACATGCAGCAGCGCGTTGAGCATCGCCACGTCGCTGCCGGGCTTGAAGCGCAGCGAATAGGTGGCGTGGCGCATCATCTCCTGGCCGCGCGGGTCCATGACGATGACCTTGGTGCCGCGTTTGGCCGCCTGCTTGAAATAGGTGGCGGCGACCGGATGGTTGGTGGCCGGCCGCGCCCCGATGATGACCACGCAATCGGCCTTCAGCGCATCCATGAAAGGCGCCGACACCGCGCCCGAGCCGACGCCCTCCATCAGGGCCGCCACCGAGGAGGCGTGGCAGAGCCGCGTGCAGTGGTCGACATTGTTGGAGCCGAAACCCTGCCGCACGAATTTCTGGAAGAGATAGGCCTCCTCGTTCGAGCCCTTCGCCGAGCCGAACCCGGCCAGCCCCTTCCCGCCATGTTCGTCACGGATACGCTTCAGGCCGCCGGCGGCGCGCTCCAGCGCCTCCTCCCACGTCGCCTCGCGGAAGATCGTCAGCGGGTCGACGCCGCGCAGATCGATGTCGCCGGCCTTGGGCGCGTCGTCGCGGCGGATCAGCGGCTTCGTTAGCCGTTCCGGCGACATTGCGTAGTCGTAGCCGAAGCGGCCCTTGACGCACAGCCGGTTCTCGTTGGCCGGACCGTCGCGGCCGTCGATCTGGACGATCCTGTTGTCCTTGACCGCAACCTTCGTCTGGCAGCCGACACCGCAGAACGGACAGACCGAATCGACGACCTTGTCGAATTCCTGAACGACACGGGTCCTTCCTGTCTCGTCCATCAGCGACTTCTCATAGAGCGCGCCGGTCGGGCAGGCCTGAACGCATTCGCCGCAGGTCACGCAGGTCGACAGGCCCATGGGGTCGTGCATGTCGAAGACGGGGACGGAATGGTTGCCGCGTTGCGCCATGCCGATCACGTCATTGACCTGCACCTCGCGGCAGGCGCGCACGCAGGCGCCACAGGTGATGCACGCGTCGAGATTGACCGCGATGGCCGGATTGGTGACGTCGAACTCCGGCCGCATGTCGTCTACGGCGAAACGGGATTCGAAGCGCCCCTGCGCAATGCCCATCGAACTCGCCCATTGCCAGAACGGGGACTGCTGGTCGGGGCCTTTCGCGGCCGGCCGCATGTTGCTGGCGAGAAGCTCGAACACCATCTCGCGCGATTTGCGGGCGCGCTCGGTGTCGGTCTTCACCACCATGCCCGCGGTCGGCTTGCGGATGCAAGAGGCAGCCAGAACGCGCTCTCCTTCGACGTCGACCATGCAGGCGCGGCAGTTGCCGTCGGGGCGATAGCCCGGCATGTCGACATGGCAAAGATGCGGGATCTTCGTGCCTTCCCGCTTGGCGACGTCCCAGATGGTTTCGTCCTGAGCCGCGGTGACGGTTTTCCCGTCGAGGGTGAATGTGATGCCGTTTGCCATCAGAGATCACTCCGGAAATGCGTCAGCAGATGGTTGACCGGGTTGGGCGCAGCCTGTCCGAGGCCGCAGATCGACGAATCCCGCATGACCATTTCGAGGTCGCGGATGTCATTCTCCGGCAGCGGTCCCGCTTCCTTCAACAGGGTCACCAGCTTTTCGGTTCCTTCGCGGCAGGGCGTGCACTTGCCGCAGCTCTCATGCTTGAAGAACTTCATCAGGTTGAGCGTGACGTCCCTGATGTTGTCGGCCTGTGAGAACACCACGACGGCATGCGATCCGACGAAGGCGCCCTGTTTTGCAAGCTCGCCGCCGAAATCGAGCGGAATGTCGCCCATCGACGCCGGCAGGATACCGCCGGAAGCGCCGCCCGGCAGATAGGCCTTGAATTCGTGCCCGTCGGCCATGCCGCCGCAATGATCCTCGATCAGCTCGCGGACCGTGACGCCGGCCGGCGCCAGCTTGACGCCGGGCTCCTTCACGCGTCCCGACACCGACCATGAGCGGACGCCCGGATGCTCCGGGCTGCCGAGGCCCGCGAACCATTCGGCCCCCTTCTCGACGATGTCGCGGATCCACCACAGCGTCTCGACATTGTGGTTGAGCGTGGGACGCCCGAACAGCCCGACCTCGGCGATGTAGGGCGGACGGTGGCGCGGCATTCCGCGCCGCCCCTCGATGCTCTCCAGCATCGCGCTCTCCTCGCCACAGATATAGGCGCCGGCGCCGCGCCGCAGTTCGATGAAGCCGGGCTCGACCAGCCCCGCCGCCTCGAGGGCCGCAATCTCCGTGCGCAGGATATCCAGCACCGCCGGATATTCGTCGCGCATGTAGAAATAGATGCGCTCGGCTTCGACCGCGTGAGCAGCGATCAGCGCGCCCTCCAGGGTGCGGTGCGGGTCCTTTTCGAGATAGATGCGGTCCTTGAAGGTGCCGGGCTCGCCCTCGTCACCGTTGATCGACATCAGGCGCGGGCCCGGATAGGAGCGGACGAAGCCCCATTTCTTGCCAGCGGGAAAACCTGCCCCGCCGAGGCCGCGCAGGCCCGCATCGCCCAGCATTGCGATAATCTCGTCCGTGGTGAGCGCGCCGTCGCGGACGCTTTGCAGAAGCCGATAGCCGCCGGTACCGCGATAGGCATCGAGCCCGACATAGCCGGGAACCCTGACCCGGATCTCTCCGGCATCCGCCATCTGCAGCAGGTTTCCCGCGGTCGCGTGGTCGACCTCGCGATCGCCGATGCGCGCGGCGGGCGCGCCGGCGCAGCGGCCCATGCAGGGCGCGCGCATCACCCGGATCGCCGCCGGATCGGCGCCCGCCTGCAATTCGGCAAGAAGCGTCTCGGCGCCCGCCAGCATGCAGCTCACCGAATCGCACACGCGGATCGTCAGCGGCGCCGGCGGGGCTTCGCCTTCCTTCACCACGTCGAAGTGGTCGTAGAAGGTCGCCACCTCGTAGACCTCGGCCTGCGAGAGGCGCATGTCCTCCGCCAGCGCCCGCAAATGCTGCGCCGACAGATGACCATACCGGTCCTGGATCAGGTGCAGGAACTCGATCAGCAGGTCGCGCCGTCGCTCGCCTGCGCCCAGCAGCGCACGGACCTCGGCGAGCGCGGCATCGTCCAGCGGACGACCCTTTGGTCCGCGATCACGCCGCCGTCGATCCTGCATCGTCATGCCCTCAATTCCCCGAATGTACGTTCCATCTCTGTTAACAGCATTTCCGACAACCGAGGATGTTGATTATGAGGCACGATATGTTCCCTGCACGACGGACGCGAACATCGCGCGAAAGATCGGCGGAATGCAGGGCACCCTGACGCGCCCTCTCACGCCTTCATGATCTGCAACTTCTCGACCACGAACACGAGACGATCGCCGTCGCGCCCCGTCGACTCGAGCCTGTCGCCCGTCTCGTTGAGCAGGTTGGGGATGTCGATCGCCGCCAGCGGGTCGTTGCAATGGACCTCGAGCCGCTCGCCCGGCTTCAGGGTTTTCAGCGCCTTGCGCGTCTTGAGCGCAGGCAGGGGACATTTCAGCCCCGTCAGATCAAGCTTTGTCGTCAGCATCATGAGGACGCATGATGCCCGACGCGGCGCGACGAGGTCAATCGGCCCCAGCGTCACGCATGGCTCTGCAAAATGCCGGTCAAAGCAGGCTGGAATAGGCGAGAAACCGCACGGTTTCACCCGGCTCCACGCGCGTGATCTCCTCGCCGAGCTCGACAAGGCCATCGGTCGCGACGAGCGACGACAGCAGCCCGGCGCCCTCGCGCGGAAACTTGGTCGCCTCCAGGGAGCCATCCGCGGCCGTGCGGAGCTTCACCCGCACATATTCGCGACGGCCCTGCTTCTTGCGATAGGAGAAGGCTGTGCGCACGGCAGTCGGGATCGGCGGCAGCGGACGGGCTCCGGCAAGTGTGAGGATCGCCGGGCGGGCGATATGCGCGAAGGTGACGAAGCTCGCGACGGGGTTGCCGGGCAGCCCGATGAGCGGGGTTCCCCCGATCACGCCCATGGCGACCGGCCGGCCCGGCTTGATCGCCACGCGCCAGAACACCAGCGTCCCGCTATTCTCCACGGCCGCCTTCACGCAATCGGCGTCGCCCGTCGACACGCCCCCTGAAGTCAGGATCAGGTCGTGCGTCGACGCCGCTTCGCTCAGCTTGGCGGCGATCAGGTCGCTGTCATCCGCCAGAATGCCCAGATCGGTGACGTCGCAGCAAAGCCTGGCTAGCATAGCCATCAGCATGCTGCGGTTGGAATCGAAGAGCTGCGCCGGCCCGCGCATGCCTCCCGGGGCAACGATCTCATCCCCGGTAGAGAACACCGCGACGCGCACCTTGCGCCTGAGCTCGACATTCGCATATCCGAAAGCCGCGGCGAGCGCGACATCCTGGGGGCGCATGCGGTGGCCCGCAGGCAGGACCGTCTCGCCCAGCGCGATATCCTCGCCCGCCGGGCGCACGTTGGCGCCCCTTTTCAGGCCGGGCGGGAGAAGGACCCCGCCGGTATCGTCCACGCGCACGTCTTCCTGCATGAACACCGTATCGGCACCTTCCGGCATCGGAGCGCCGGTGAAGACGCGCACGGCTTGACCCGGCGGCACCACCACATCCGATGTCATGCCGGCCTGAAGCCTGCCGGTAACGGCGAAGGACGTCTCGCCGGTCTGCGGCAGGTCGTCGCCTCGCACCGCATAGCCGTCGACAGCGGAATTGGTGAAGGGCGGCAACGGCAGCGGCGCAGTCATATCGCTTGCAAGGACGCGCCCGTCCGCCAGGACGAGCGGCACCTTCTCGGTCTCGCGCACCGCGCTGAGCTTCGAGGCGATCAGCACGGCGGTCTCGTCGATGGACCGCATCGGTCCGCCGAACGCGAAACAGTCATCCGAAAGTTGCGCCATTTGCCTTCTCAATCCGCCGGCGCGCGGAGCCTTCGCCGCAGGCGCCGATCGGGGGCCTTTTTTAACCTGCCTTCGTTTGAACAGGCTATAAAGTACGGGTCAAGCCGAAGCTGGCGCGACGCCGGATACGACTTCAGGAGACTGCCATGCATCAGACGATACGCCAACCGGACCTCGCGATCGTCCTGCCCGACCCGCAGGATACGCGGCTGACGGAGCTGGTTGCCGGCGTCGACCATACCGGCGCGGTGGTGGAGGTCCGCGTACCCGTGGAGCGCGCCCTGACGCTCTATCTCAACGCGCAGGAGATCGTCACCATGATGACGATCAACGACTACCCGGAATATCTCGCGCTCGGCTATCTGCTGAACCAGAATATGCTCCTGGTCGACGACGTGGTCACCGACGTCGAATATGACGAGGACCTGCAGGTCGTGGTCGTGCGTACCGAACGCAATACGGATTACGAGCAGAAACTCAAAAAGCGGACGCAGACGTCGGGCTGCGCCCAGGGCACGGCGTTCGGCGACCTGCTCGAGGCGATCGAGGACATCGCCCTCCCCGCTTCCGAGCTTCGCACCTCCTGGCTCTATCAGATGACGCGCGAGATCAACACCACGCCCTCGCTCTATCTCGAGGCTGGCGCCATCCATGGCTGCGTGCTTTGCAGGGAGGGCGCGCCGATCTGCTACATGGAGGATGTGGGCCGCCACAACGCCGTCGACAAGATCGCCGGCTGGATGTACCGCCATGGCGTCGACCCGGCAGACAAGATCCTCTACACCACCGGCCGGCTGACTTCCGAGATGACGATCAAGACGGTGCGGATGGGCATCCCCATTCTGGTCTCGCGCTCGGGCTTCACCGCCTGGGGCGTGGCGCTCGCGCGCGAGGTGGGGCTGACCTTGGTCGGCCGGGCGCGCGGCAAGCGCTTCACCGCACTTTCGGGCCAGGAACGGATCGTTTTCGATCAGGATCTCGCCGCCGTGCAGGAGGAAGCGCCGCGCCACCGCCGCAAGGGCGCAGAACATGACGACTGACCGGGCCGC
>JAEWFU010000106.1 GCA_023388675.1 Pseudomonadota bacterium
CACGGCGGCCCGGTCACCCAGCCTGCGGCGTTCATGCGCGGGCTGAAGGCACATCGCAAGATGCGCGAGCGGGCCATCATCGAGCGGCTTCGCGGCGGCGACCGCACCATCCCCGATATGGTCGCAGCCATCTACCGCGACACCGATCCGCGCCTGCACGGCGCGGCGGGTCTGTCGGTGCTGGCGCATCTGGAGGATCTTGTCGGCCGTGGTATCGCGGCTGCCGAGGGGGAACCGTCAATCGACGGGGTTTTCTTCCTCGTTTGATGCCGGAATATCGATGATCTCCAGCGACTGGCGCGCGAACTCGGCGTCAAGGTCGGCCATGAAGGCGCGGATGCGGCGGGCATTGTCGCCCAGATCGTGCTTGGCGTAACGCGTGTTCATCCGCATGTCGACGAAGGTCGACGCGCCCTCATCCGTCAGGCGCAACACCGCATCGGCCGGAAAACGGACAAGAAACGTTGGCGCTTCCAGCTCGATGGAAACCTCGCCGGTCTCGGCTTCCAAAGGCAGGCGCGCATACGGTGTCCATCCTCGCGCGGCGATCACCGCGGCTGCGGCATTCATCACCCGGCTCATCGAGGCATCGTAGCGGCGTCCGCTTACGTCAGGATAATGTTGCGCCTGCAACGCGGCCGCCTCATGCATGATTGGCTCGATCGCATTCATCGCGCCGTTGCGGCGCCCTGGCGCCAGAACGAATTGCGGCGGCTCGACGAGATCGGTCGAGACATCGTTCAGCACCGGATAGCGCACCACGAAATAGGCCCCCGCCACGTAGGACGCCAGCACGACAGCCGCCAGGACCACTGCGGCGAGAGAGGCTTTGCCGGCCTTTTCGCCATACACCCAAAGTCGCCGGAAACCGCTGGCGGCGAGGCCCAGCGCCAGCAGCGCAAGCCCGCCCACCAGAGCCAATATCCAGAAATATGCAACGGTCTCGACCAACCCGTAGCGATGACCGACACCAGCCACGATCAAAAGCACAAGCGAGAAGCAGGCAATGCTCCTCGCTCGCCGCGCCATTGGCGAAACCCGCCGTTCCGGTCCTGTCGCCATCCTTGCCTTGCCGAGCCCGAGACTGATCGAGCCTCTTACCGGCTTGCCATCGGAGCGTCAAAGGGACTTGCCTAGGAAGCGGTCCGCCGCCCGATGACCGAGAACGTCACCGCTGCCGTGACAAGCGCGATGGCAGCGCTTGTCAGTGCCGCCATCTGGAATCCGGATCCGAACGCAGTCTGAGCTGCGGCAGCCAAAGCGGCGCCCTGTTCCGCCGGCAAGGCTGCCGCCAGCGACGACACGCGACCAAGCGCCTCGCTTGCCGCGGCGATCGCATCACTGGCCACGACACCGCGAATGCTGCTCTCCAGATCCAGCCGATAGAGCGCGGAAGCCAGGCTACCCAGGAGCGCGATGCCCAGCGCACCGCCAAGTTCCGTGCTGGTTTCGGCTATGCCGGCAGCCGAGCCTGCCCGCTCGGGCGGGGCAGCCGACACGATCAGATCGGTGGTCAGCGTGAAGACCGGCGCCAGCCCGAACGAGAAGACGATGTAGCCCGCAATGATCTGCACGAGGTCGGGATCGTTGCCGATGCCAAGCAACAGAAATCCCGCCGCCGCGACCGTCAGCGCCAGCAAGGCAGCGCGAGCACTGCCAGGCCGGTCCATTCCCTGATCGTTGCGCGAGGGGTCGCGGTTGATTGCATAGTCGCGTTGGCGGTCATGAGTGGCTCCAGTTTTCCGTTGCCGCGCGGTGGCCGGTTTGCGGTTTTTCGTGGGGCGGCTTTAGGTGCACCAACCGACGCAGTATGCTATTATAATCTTGTAGTACTATTTTGCTACTGACAAATATGAAAAAGGGACAGATGGCTGGGAAACGGAGTTACGACGATGGCTGCGCCGCAGCGTTTGCGCTCGATCTGATCGGCGAACGCTGGGCTTTGCTGGTGGTTCGTGAGCTGATGTTCGGGCCGAAGCGCTTCTCGGACCTCAAGGCCGACCTGCGTACGATCACGCCGAACGTCCTGACACAGCGGCTCGAGGACCTTGAGGCGGCAGGAATCATCACGCGGCGGCGGCTGCCGCCGCCCGCAGCCTCATCGGTCTATGAGTTGACCCCGTGGGGCCGGGCCCTGGAGCCGGTGCTGATCGAGCTCGGTCGCGGGGGCGCACAGTCCCCTGCCCTGCCTCAGGGCAGGCCCATCAGTGCAGCCTCGACCTTGCTTTCGCTACGTACCTTGTTCGACCCGACAATTGCGGGCGATACCGGAATCCGGCTCTCGCTCGTTCTCGACGGCGTCCCTTTCAGCGTTCGGGTACGCGCCGGAGAATTCGAGGTCGCAGCGCATCAGCACGACAGCAATGCCGAAGCGGAGGTCGTGACGAGCGCCACCACACTGGACGCGCTGCTTTTCAACAATGCCGACCTGGATCCCGCCATCGCGCGCGGCGAACTGACGCTGACCGGCGACCGCCGGGCCTTCGACCGGTTCCTGTCATGGTTTCCGCTGCCGGCCGAAGGAACGGCGGCAGCGGAATAACGTCCGAGCAGAGGCCTCAGGCGGTGGGCAGCCGGTAGGCCTCAAACTGCCGGCGCAGCGTCGTCTTCTGGATCTTGCCGGTCGCGGTATGCGGGATTTCGTCGACGAAGGCGACGTCGTCCGGCATCCACCATTTGGCGATCTTGCCTTCCATGAAGCTCAAAAGCTCGTCCTTGGACGGCTCCTTGCCCGGCTTGCGGACCACCACCAGCAGCGGCCTCTCGTCCCACTTCGGATGGGCGATGCCGATGACGGCGGCCTCGGCGACGTCGGGATGCCCGACCGCCAGGTTTTCCAGGTCGATCGTGGAAATCCACTCGCCGCCGGACTTGATGACGTCCTTTGCCCGATCGGTGATCTGCATGTAGCCCTGCGGATCGATGTGAGCGACATCACCCGTATCGAACCAGCCTTCCTCGTCGAACTGCTCGGTACCGGCCCCGCCGTAATAGGCGCGCGCGACAGCCGGGCCACGCACCTTCAGCCGCCCGAAGGTCTTGCCATCCCACGGCTGTTCGTGATTCTCATCGTCGGTAACTTTCATCTCGACGCCAAAGGGCGCAAAACCCTGCTTTTGTTGGATGTCGAGCTTGGCGTCGCCTTCCAGATCCAGATATTCGGGCTTGATCGTGGCCAGCGTGCCGAGCGGGGACATTTCCGTCATGCCCCAGGCGTGGATGACCTCGACGTCGTAGTTCTCCTGGAATTTCTTCGTCATGGCGCGCGGGCAGGCCGAGCCGCCGATCACCACCTTCTTGAGATAGGGCAGCTTCTTGCCGGTCTCCTCAAGATGCTGCAGCAGCATCAGCCACACGGTCGGCACCGCGGCGGTGAAGGTAACCTTCTCCG
>JAEWFU010000112.1 GCA_023388675.1 Pseudomonadota bacterium
CGACCTGCAGCGCGATGCGGCTGCGCAGGCCGTTGAGCACCAGCGTCTGGTGGGTCTCGGCAAGGCCCATCTCCCACGGGCTGCCGGCATGCTTGAGCGAGGTCAGCGGCGAAGCGCCGGTGCCGCCATCATAGCCGGAGATGGTGATATGGTCGGCCCGCGCCTTGGCAACGCCGGCAGCAACCGTGCCGACGCCCACTTCGGACACCAGCTTCACCGACACGTCGGCCGTGGGGTTCACGTTCTTCAGGTCGAAGATGAGCTGCGCCAGATCCTCGATCGAATAGATGTCGTGGTGCGGCGGCGGCGAGATCAGGCCGACGCCGGGCGTCGAATGCCGGGTCTTGGCGATGGTCGCGTCCACCTTGTGGCCCGGCAACTGCCCGCCCTCGCCAGGCTTTGCGCCCTGCGCGACCTTGATCTGAATCATGTCGGAATTGACGAGATATCCAGTCGTGACGCCGAACCGGCCGGACGCGACCTGCTTGATCGCCGAGCGCTCGGGATTTGCCGAACCGTCGGGCAGCGGCAGGTAGCGGTCAGGCTCCTCACCCCCCTCGCCGGTGTTCGACTTGCCGCCGATCCGGTTCATCGCGATGGCGAGCGTGGTATGCGCCTCGCGGCTGATCGAGCCGAACGACATAGCGCCGGTCGAGAAGCGCTTGACGATCTCGGTCGCGGGCTCAACCTCGTCGAGCGGCACCGGCGCACGGCCGGTCTCCCCGGCCAGCTTGAGACGGAACAGGCCGCGGATGCTTCTGGCCCGCGACGCATCGGAATCGATCTGCTGCGAGAACTCCTTGTATGTCTCCCACGAGCCCTTGCGCACCGCATGCTGCAGCGTCGCCACCGCGTCGGGCGACCACATATGCGCCTCGCCCCGCATACGGAACATGTATTCGCCGCCCACATCGAGCGCGTTGCGCAGCACCGGGTCGTCGCCGAAAGCCAGCGCGTGCCGCTGCACGGTCTCCTCGGCCACCTCGGCCAGGCCGACTCCCTCGATGGTTGTGGCCGTTCCGGTGAAGAAGTGCTCGACGAACTCCGACGAGAGCCCGACCGCGTCGAAGATCTGAGCGCCGCAATAGGACTGGTAGGTCGAGATGCCCATCTTGGACATGACCTTGAGGATGCCCTTGCCGATCGACTTGATGTAGCGCGAGACCACCTCGTGCTGGTCGACTTCCGGCGGGAAATCGCCGCGCGCATGCATGTCGAGCAGCGTGTCAAAGGCGAGATAGGGGTTGATCGCCTCCGCGCCATAACCGGCGAGGCAGCAGAAATGATGCACCTCCCGCGGCTCGCCCGATTCGACCACGAGCCCGACCGACGTACGCAGCCCCTTGCGGATCAGATGATGGTGGACGGCGGCCGTTGCCCACAGCGCGGGAATCGCGATGCGGTCCGGCCCCACCTGGCGGTCGGAGAGGATGATGATGTTGTAGCCGCCGGCAACGGCTGCCTCTGCGCGCTCGCAAAGCCGCTCGACGGCGCCCTGCATGCCCGCCGTTCCCTCCATCACCGAATAGGTGACGTCCAGCGTCTTGGTATCGAACCGATCCTCGGTGTGACCGATCGAGCGGATCTTCTCCAGGTCGCCGTTTGTCAGGATTGGCTGGCGCACCTCCAGCCGCTTGCGGCGCGAGGACCCGACCAGGTCGAAGATGTTCGGCCGCGGGCCGATGAACGAGACGAGGCTCATCACCAGTTCCTCGCGGATCGGGTCGATCGGCGGATTGGTGACCTGCGCGAAGTTCTGCTTGAAATAGGTGTAGAGCAGCTTCGACTTGTCCGACATCGCCGAGATCGGCGTATCGGTGCCCATCGAGCCGACTGCTTCCTGCCCGGTCGTGGCCATCGGCGACATCAGAAGCTTGGTGTCTTCCTGCGTGTAGCCGAAGGCCTGCTGCCGGTCGAGCAGCGACACGTCCTTGCGCAGCGCGCGCGGCTCAACCGGCTTCAGGTCCTCTAGGATGAGCTGGGTGTTGGCGAGCCACTGCCGATAGGGATGCCTGGTGGCGATCTCCGACTTGATCTCCTCGTCGGAAACGATGCGCCCCCTTTCGAGATCGATAAGCAGCATGCGGCCGGGCTGCAGCCGCCACTTCTTCACGACCTTCTCCTCAGCCACCGGCAACGCACCGGCTTCCGAGGCCATGATGATGCGATCGTCGTTCGTGACGACGTAACGTGCCGGGCGAAGCCCGTTGCGGTCGAGCGTCGCGCCGATCTGGCGCCCGTCGGTGAAGGCAACGGCGGCAGGCCCGTCCCACGGCTCCATCAGGGCCGCATGGTATTCGTAGAAGGCCTTGCGCTCCTCATCCATGAGCTTGTTGCCGGCCCAGGCCTCCGGGATCAGCATCATCATGGCGTGGGCGAGCGAGTAGCCGCCCTGCGTCAGGAATTCGAGCGCATTGTCGAAGCAGGCGGTGTCCGACTGCCCCTCATAGGAGATCGGCCACAGCTTTGCGATGTCGTTGCCGAACAGTTCGGAATCGACGGATGCCTGCCGCGCCGCCATCCAGTTGACGTTGCCACGCAGCGTGTTGATCTCGCCGTTGTGGGCCACCATGCGATAGGGATGCGCAAGCTGCCAGGACGGGAACGTGTTGGTCGAAAACCGCTGGTGAACGAGGACCAGGGCGGATTCGAAACGCGGATCGGCAAGGTCCTTGTAGTAGGCCCCGACCTGGTAGGCCAGGAACATGCCCTTGTAGACGAGGGTCCGCGACGACAGCGACACCGTGTAGGGGCTGTTGTCGCGCCCGCCCGTCTCCGCATAGATTCGCGCGGAAACGACCTTGCGCAGGATGAACAGCCGGCGCTCGAATTCGTCCTGGCTTTCGATCGCCGGATTGCGGGCGATGAAGACCTGACGGTGAACGGGCTCGGAAGCCGCTATGTCGGGGGCCTTGGACAGCGACGAGTTGTC
>JAEWFU010000185.1 GCA_023388675.1 Pseudomonadota bacterium
GGCTACGATCAGGTCAAGCTCGACACAGGCGTCCACCCGACGCGGGCGGATCTCGATCGTGCCGCGCCCGACCATCCCGTGCTGGTGACGCGCGCCTGCGGTCACGTCGCGATCGCGAACTCCAAGGCACTGGAGCTGGCCGGCGTATCCGAATCCACGCCGACGCCCGATGGCGGCGTGATCGGCATGACCGGCAACCGCCTGAACGGCCTGCTGGCCGAAAATGCAATCGGCCTGGTCAGGTCGGCGATTCCGAAACTGCCCGTGGAGCGCCTGGTCGACGCGATCGAAATGGGCGGCAGCTATTTGCTGTCACTCGGCATCACCAGCACCATGGATGCGGCCGTTGGGCAGGTGGGTGGCCTCTCAGAAATCCGCGCTTACGAGCTGGCAAAGCTGGCTGGCCGTCTGCCGGTCCGGGTCTGGCTGGCGCTGCTGGGTGACCCGGAAAAGTCGATCGTCGAAGATTGCTGGAAGATGGGTCTCGTCTCTGGTGCCGGCGACGACATGCTGCGCGTCGGCGCCGTCAAGATCTTCCTCGACGGGTCAGCCGGCGGCCGCACCGCCTGGATGACCGAGCCTTACAAGGACGAGCCGGACAATCTGGGCGTGCAGATGTTGCCCGACGAGCAGGTTTTTGACCTGGTTCGGGACTATCACGACAAGGGCTATGCGCTGGCCTGCCACGCGATTGGCGACGGCGCCATCGAGCAGCTCATCACCGCCTACGAAAAAGCGCTCGCGGCCTCTCCTGATCCCGAGCGCAGGCACCGGATCGAACATTGCGGCTATCCCAGCGCCGACCAGAACCGGCGCATGAAGGCCGCCGGCATCCTGCCTGCGCCGCAACAGGCGTTCGTGTACGATTTCGGCGACAGCTACGTCTCGGTGCTGGGCGAGGAGCGTGGTGCGCGTTCCTATCCTATTGGCACCTGGATGGAGATGGGCCTGAAGCCGTCGACGGGTTCCGACTCGCCGGTCTGTTCGCCCAACCCCTTCCCCAATCTCTACGCGATGGTGACGCGCCGGACATGGAAGGGCACGCTCCTTTCCGAATCCGAGCGCCTGAGCCGCGAGCAGGCGTTGCAGGCCTTTACCGAGTACGGGGCGTATTCGCAGAAGGCGGAGAACGTGAAGGGGCGGCTGGTGCCGGGACAATGGGCCGACATCGCCGTTTTCAGCGAAGACCTCGTGGAGGTCGCGCCCGAAAAGCTTCGCGACGAGACGCGCTGTGTACTCACTTTGCTTGCAGGCAGTATCGTTCATGATGCACGATGAGTTGCAAAGCGGCCGGCTTTCGCGGCCGTTGCCTGAGGAGGTTACGACAGACAACGATAATCGCGCCCGAGCGTAACGGATGGCGCGTCACCAGAGGAGAGAAAGACCGATATGTTCAAGACCCTTTCACTAGCCGCGCTTCTAAGCCTCGGCACCGCGACGCTGGCATTGGCGGCCGATGAGCCGCGTCATGGCGGCACCTTCAACTTCACGGCACCCTACGGCTCCGCGTTCTCGACGCTGGACACCCATTCCAGCCCCAATATCCAGGAGCAGTTCCTGACCTTCGCGATCCATCGCAGCCTGTATTCGTGGGATTCCCACGCCAATACTGCGGTGCTGGAACTGGCGGATTCGGTCGACGTCTCCGACGACGGCACCACCTACACCTACCATCTGAAGAAGAACGCGGTCTTCCACAACGGCAAGCCGCTGACCGCGGACGACATCATCTTCACCTATGAGCGTCTCGCGACCGCCTCCAACGCGCTGTCGGGCGCCAGCTATCTTTCCATCATCAAGGGCGTCGAAGAATTCGGCTCCGGTGCCGCGACCGAGATCGAAGGCCTCAAGAAGATCGACGATCACACGCTGGAAATCACGCTGTCCGCAGCCGGTAATCCGGGCTTCAACCTCATGGAACCCACCACGGCGATCTATCCGTCGGACGTGCCGCTCGAGCAGCAGGCGATCAACCCGGTCGGCCTCGGGGCTTTCAAGTTCAAGGAGCACATTCCGGGCTCGCAGATCGTGGTCGAGCGCTTCGAGGATTACTACGAGGAAGGAAGGCCCTACCTCGACAGGGTCAACATCATCGTCATGGCCGAAGGCTCGGCGCGCGACGTGGCCTTCCGCAACAAGGAGATCGACGTCTCGATCCTCGGTCCGGTGCAGTATTCGGCCTACCAGGCCGATCCCGAGCTGAAGGACAACCTGCTCGAGGTTGCGGAGACCTTCACCCGCAATATCGGCTTCAGCCAGACCCAGGTCGAGGCGTTCAAGGACAAGCGCGTTCGCCAGGCCATCAACTATGCGATCAACTCGGATCTCATCATCGAACGACTGGTCAAGGGCAAGGCCGTGCGGGCTACGAGCTGGCTGCCTGTCGGGTCGCCTGCCTTCGACAGCGAAGCCGAGCCCTATCCCTACGATCCGGAGAAGGCCAAGGAACTGCTGAAGGAAGCCGGCTATGAAGACGGCTTCGAATTCGAGGTCACTGCAACGCCGAACGAAAGCTGGGGCGTGCCGATCGTCGAGGCCATTCTGCCGATGCTGGCCGAGGTGGGCGTCACCGTCAGGCCGCGTCCGATCGAATCGGCAGCGCTCGGCTCGACGATCCAGGCGGGTAACTTCCAGGCCTACATCTGGTCGAACCTGACCGGGCCGGACCCGCTGACGGTGATGCGCTGTTTCTGGTCGCAGACGCCGCAATCGGCGTGTAACTACACCGCCTATTCGAACCCAGAATACGACAAGATCTACGAGGCGGCCCGTGCCGAGCGCGATCCGGACAAGCAGTTGGAGCTGCTGAAGCAGGCCAACAATTTCATCCAGGAAGAAGCGCCGATCTGGTTCTTCAACTACAACAAGGCGGTCATGGCCCATCAGCCATGGGTGCACGGGCTGGTTCCCAACGCGACCGAGCTCGCGCTCCAGCCTTATGACGACATCTGGATCGACGATACGGCTCCGGACAGCCGCAAGTAGGCAGAAAGCGCCGTCCGCGAGGAGAAACGCTTCTCGTGGACGGCTTCTTTTGCGAAGGTGCGCCACCCCGCAACCTGACGCGGCCTCAGACGGGACCCGCCCATGCTACGTTTCGCGCTTCGGCGCATCCTCCAGATCATTCCCACAGTGATCGTCGTCGCCCTGCTGATCTTCGTGATCTTCAGCGTCGTTCCGGGCAGCTTCGCCGCCAGCCTGTTCTCGGACGGGCGGACCAACGCCGATCCGCAGCTCATCGCCCGGATCACCGCCCAGTTCGGTCTGGACAA
>JAEWFU010000201.1 GCA_023388675.1 Pseudomonadota bacterium
TATCGCGCATCGCCTTCAAGGAAACGGAGCAGGCACCGGGCAACCCGCTGATCGGTATTCCGGCGAAGATCGCGGATGGTTTCTTCCTGATCGCGCTCGGCGACGCGCCGGCGGAGATCGAGGCCAATACGACGCTGCTGCGCCGCCAGAGCTGGGTAGACATACCGATCGTCTACCAGTCGGGCCGCCGCGCGCTGCTGTCGCTTGAGAAGGGCATTCCGGGCGACCGGGTTTTCCAGGACGTGCTGCGCGCCTGGGACGAGGCCAGCAGCGGCTGAGCGCCGCCGGCTTGCGCTTGTGCTTGAGCCAAAAGAAAAGCCGCCGGGCCCTTTCGAACCCGGCGGCTTTTGATTGTCAGATCATCGGGTCCCGTCAGTGGGCGGGCTCTGCGTCGATGGTGCGCAGCGACTGGGCCTGACGTCGCGCTGCTGCCTTGACGGCGTCCTGGACCTTCTCGAAGGCGCGAACCTCGATCTGGCGCACGCGTTCGCGGCTGATGTCGAACTCGGATGACAGCTCTTCAAGCGTCATCGGCTCTTCCGAGAGACGGCGAGCCTCGAAGATGCGGCGCTCGCGATCGTTGAGCACCGACATGGCGCCGGCGAGCATGTCGCGGCGATTGTCGAGTTCATCCTGCTCGATCAGCATGGCTTCCTGGCTGTCGTGGTCGTCCACGAGCCAGTCCTGCCACTCACCGGATTCGCCCTCGGACGCGCGAATCGGCGCATTCAGCGAGGCGTCGCCCGACAGGCGACGGTTCATCGAGACGACCTCTTCCTCCGAAACGTTGAGGCGGGTGGCGATCTCGGTGATCTGCTCCGGTTTCAGGTCGCCCTCGTCGAGCGCCTGGATCTTGCCCTTGACCTTGCGCAGGTTGAAGAACAGCCGCTTCTGGTTCGCGGTCGTGCCCATCTTCACGAGGCTCCACGAACGCAGGATATATTCCTGGATCGCCGCCTTGATCCACCACATGGCATAGGTGGCGAGGCGGAAGCCGCGCTCGGGCTCGAACTTCTTGACGGCCTGCATGAGGCCGACATTGCCTTCGGAAATGACCTCGCCGATCGGCAGGCCATAGCCGCGATACCCCATGGCGATCTTCGCCACGAGACGCAAATGGCTGGTCACCAGCTTGTGAGCCGCGCCGGTGTCTTCATGCTCGTGATACCGCTTGGCGAGCATGTACTCTTCCTGCGGCTGGAGCATGGGAAAACGTCTGATTTCCTCAAGATAGCGGGAAAGTCCGCCCTCTCCGGAAACGATACTGGGTAGTGTCTGGGCCATGAAGCGCCCTCCCTCATCTTGCGTGTTCTGCCCCCAAGGATGGCGGGCATCCGGCGCAGCCGCTTTTCGGCGCACAACGCCGTCCGGCCGTTAATATAGGTGTCTTTGCGGCGAAATCACGATCTGTGAACACATGAAACAGTGTGTCGCGCAGGCTTGAACAGCGGGCGCAACCTTCGTGATTTAGGTATTGCCACCCCTGGTCTTCAAGTCCCAACGGCGAAAAGCGTCGAGGAGTTCCGTCAGGTCGGCCGGATGGGGCGCTTCAAAGCGCATCAACGCCTCCGTCGTGGGGTGGCGGAAGGCAAGGAGCCTGGCATGAAGCGCCTGCCGAGGGAAGGCGCGGACGAGGCCGCCAAGTGGGTCTTCCAGCTTGTTGGCCTTGGTGAAGAAGGCCTTGCCGTAGTCGTGATCGCCCAGCAACGGATGACCAATATGGGCCATGTGAACGCGAATCTGGTGCGTCCGCCCCGTCTCGAGCCGGCACTCGACCAGCGACGCCATGGCGGTGGCATCCGGCTTCTCGCCGAAGCGCTCCAGAATGGTGAAGTGGGTGACGGCATGGCGCGCGTCGGGCGCCGTCGCGCGCACCACCGCCTGCCGGGTGCGGTCCGTTCCCGACCGGCCGAGCGGCGCATCGACCGTGCCGGTCACACGGGCAGGCGAGCCCCAGACCAGCGCGTCATAGGCGCGCTCCAGATCACTGGTGCGGCCATGGTCGGCGAAGGCTTCAGACAGCGTCCGGTGGGTGCGGTCGTTCTTGGCGACGACGAGCACCCCGCTGGTATCCTTGTCGAGGCGGTGGACGATGCCGGGTCGCCGGACGCCGCCGATGCCGGAGAGCGAAGCACCGCAATGATGGATAAGGGCGTTGACCAGTGTACCCGTCCAGTTGCCCGCCCCGGGATGTACAACGAGGCCTGCCGGCTTGTTGACGACCACGAGATCGTCGTCCTCGAACAGGATGTCGAGCGGGATGGCCTCGCCTGCGGGCGCGGCGGGCTCCGGCTCCGGCATTGCAAGCACGATGCGGTCGCCTGAGGCCAGCTTGCGCTTGGGTTCGGCCACCGGCGCATCGTTGATGCTGACCGCACCCTCGCGGATCAGCGCCTGGATGCGGCTTCGGGACAGGTCCGGGCCGAGGCGCGCGGCGAGCCACTGATCGATGCGCTCGCCCCCGGTATCGGCGACGAACTCTTTCAATGCGGCTTCGGCTTCGTTATCAGGATCGCTCATCGATCAACCGGACCCGATATGCCCATGGCCGCCCCCCTAGACGACGAACAGGAAAAGCCGCTCGACCCCGCGGTGGAAAGGGTCCGGCGCAAGCTCGTGCGTTTCGTCGCGATCAATCTGGGGCTCCTGTTCCTCGCCCTTATGGCCGTGGTGGTGGCCATTGTCTACCGCGCCAGCCGCGTTGAGGAGCCGGCGCCTGCGGCAATCTCCGAACTGCCGAGGCCGGCGGACGGCGTCTTGCTCGAAGGCGAGATCGTGCTGCCACGCGGCGCGCGTATCGTCAGCCATGCGCTTTCGGGCAGCGTGCTCAGCTTGCAGCTTCAGCTACCCGACGGCGGGCGTTCCATCCTGCTCTACGACACTGCCCGTGGCGAGCCCGTCGGCCGCTTTGCGGTACGCGAGGCGCAATGAACGCCGGCAGCATAAGGGCCGATAGGCCTATGCTCGGCCGGCTCGCCACCGTCGCAATCGTCGTGCGCGACTATGACGAGGCGATCGCGTGGTACCGCGACCGGCTGGGGCTCGACGTGGTCGAAGACACCGACATGGGCGAAGGCAAGCGCTGGGTCGTCGTGGCGCCGTCATCTGGCGACGGCGCGCGCATCCTGCTTGCAAAGGCGTCAGGCGAAGCGCAGCAGAGCCGGATTGGCGACCAGACCGGCGGGCGTGTGGGCTTCTTTTTCGAGACCGACGATTTTGCGCGCGACCATGCCCGGATGATGGCCCATGGCATCGTTTTCAACGAAGAACCGCGCCACGAACCGTACGGGACCGTGGCGGTCTTCGCCGATCCCTACGGCAATCTCTTCGACCTGATCGAGCCGCGCGAGGCAGCCGCGACCAAGGGATAGCGGCCGGCGGAAAAATGAACGGCCGCAGCAGGAAATGGGTCTGGCGAGGTTGCATTCGCGAAAATTCCCCTCTATATCGCCGGTTCTGGCAAGCGCCCATCGTCTAGCGGTCAGGACGGCGCCCTCTCACGGCGCAAACAGGGGTTCGATTCCCCTTGGGCGTACCA
>JAEWFU010000221.1 GCA_023388675.1 Pseudomonadota bacterium
CGGGTCGCGGCCGACGATATGCGAGACCGCGACGCGGCCGGCTTCCAGTCCGCCGGTCTCGAGCGCCGCGGCGACGGCCTCGACATGCACGCGCAGGCTGCGCTGGGCCAGCAGGCTGCTGGCAAGCGCGGCAAGCAGCAGGAGGCCGGCCCAGCCGGCAAGCAAGCGTTGCAGCACAAGCCCCGCTGCAATCGAAACGGCAAGCAGCACGAGCAGCGCGGCGATGCCGGCCATGCGGCGCGTGGACGGGGAAGCTGCGTTGCGATTGAAGCGGCCGTCCATCCATGAGATCAGTCGGCCGATCCATGTCACCGGATGTCCGATCGCGCGAAACAGGCGGTCCGGATATCCGACGCCGGTTTCGATCAGCAGGGCAAGGAAGGCGATCAGGACGAACATGACGGCAGGCGGCGTAGATATGGCATCCGGGACGGTGGAACATGGCGGCAGCCTGTCGCGCGCCGAGCGGCTCTATCCCGGCGCACCGAAGCCCTGGCTCGACCTGTCCACCGGCATCAACCCGCACTCCTACCCGCTGTTCGAGCTGTCTGCCAGCGTCTTTGCGCGCCTGCCTGAGGAAAGCCGGACGGATGAGCTTGTGTCGCTCGCCACAACCGCTTACGGCGCGCCATCTACCAGATGTGTCACGGCGGCACCCGGTACGCAAGTGCTGCTGCCGCCGGTGATGGGCCTCGCGCGGCGGGGCAGGGCGGCGGTGTTGTCGCCAACTTATGCCGAACATGCGCGAGCGGCTGCCATTGTCGGACATGCGGTTGCGGAGGTGCGGGACTTCAATGCCTTGTTCGACGCCGACCTCGCCATCGTCGTCAACCCGAACAATCCTGACGGGCATATTTGCGCCCGCGACGACCTGCTGCGGCTGGCCGCTCACCTGCGCGGCAAGGGCGGGTTGCTGGTTGTCGACGAGGCCTTCATGGATGTCGGTCCCCGCGCCCAAAGCCTCGCGCTGGATGTCGAGGCGGGCGGCATCATCGTTTTGCGCTCGTTCGGCAAGTTTTTCGGTCTCGCCGGCATCCGTCTCGGTTTCGCGCTGGCAGCGCCAGAGCTGGCGGAGCATCTGCGAAACCGGCTCGGCCCGTGGGTGGTATCCGGCCCGACCCTGGAGATCGGGATTCGCGCGCTTGCCGATCTCGACTGGCAGGACGCGATGCGCGAACGGCTCAGGACGGACGCTGCGCGGCTCGATGCATTGCTTGACCGGCATGGGCTGGCCGTTGCCGGCGGCACCGATCTCTACCGCTTCGTGCGCGTGCCCGGCGCGAGGGCTCTTGCCGCCGCGCTCGGCCGGCAGGGCGTGCTGGTGCGCAGCTTCGATTTCGACGAGCAGGCCCTGCGGTTCGGCCTGCCGGGCGACGAGGTCGAATTCCGGCGCCTCGCGGATGCGCTGCCAACAGCCACAGAGCAGGCCGAACATGGTTAAAGCTCGGATTCAGTGATTGTTGGTGATTTTTCGTTAAGCGTGACTGGAAGGCGGGTAGGGCGGCGCGTTCCCTTGCCCGTAAACCCAGTTTCGTGTGCGAGTTTTCATGCGTCCATTCCGACCGACCGCGATGATTGCGGCTTTTCTCTTTCTCGCCGGCTGCTCCACGGGTTCGACTATCGATGCACTGCAATCGATCAAGCCGTCGAACGAGATAACAAGCTCGATCGTGCGTCCGGTGACGCCGCAGGCTACCGTCGGCGCCAGCGCGGCCGCCTATCCCGATGCTTCGCCAGCCGCGATCGCCGCTCTGAACGAGCCGGATACGATCGACACGCCGGCCATGCAGCAGGTGGCGATGGTCGCGCCGCAATCGAGGCCGGCAGCGCCGCCGGCGTCCGGCCCGCGTCCAAAGGTGATTTCGCAGCGCTTCAGCGATGCCAAGCCCATGGATTTCGGCAAGATCACGCCGCAGCATCATCTCGTGCATGGTGTCGACGTCTCGCGCTGGCAGGGCGACATCGACTGGGCGCGGTTGCGCAGCCAGGGCGCGAATTTCGCTTTCATCAAGGCCACTGATGGCGGCGACCATCTCGATCCGATGTTCGCCAAGAACTGGAAGGGCGCAGCGGATGCCGGCATCAAGCGCGGCGCATATCATTTCTTCTACTGGTGCCGCACCGCTTCGTCGCAAGCCGACTGGTTCATCCGTAACGTTCCGAAAGAGGCAGGCGCGCTGCCGCCGGTGATCGATGTGGAATGGAACCACCAGTCGCGCTGCAAACAGAAGCTCTCGCCGCAGCTCGTGCGCGAAAAGATGCAGGTCTTCATGGACCGGCTGGAGCGTCATTACGGCCAGAAGCCGATCATCTACGTGACGCCCGATTTCTACGACGACAACCTCAAGGGTGCGTTCAACGGCTATCCCTACTGGCTGCGCTCGGTCGCGGCCCATCCGTCGAAGCGTTACCCCGGCCGCGAATGGGCCTTCTGGCAATATTCCGGCACCGGCCTTTCGAAAGGCGTGAAGGGCGAGATCGACCTCAACGTCTTCAACGGCGACGTCGCAACCTGGTATCGCTGGCTGGGGCGCAATGTCCACGGCACCGCCATGGCGCGAAACTGATCCTCGCCGAGTTTTTGAAATAAACAAACCGCCCGGCAATGCCGGGCGGTTTTTTCTTGTCGATCCCGCTCAGTCCTTGCTGCTGGGGCCGTCGCCACGCTTGCCTGCGCGATGGGGGCGATCGTCGGACGTCACCTTGCCGTCGTCGTTGCGATCCATGCGGGCGAAGACCCGCTCGGCACGTTCGCTCACCCCGGCGGTGAACTCGTCGGCCGTCAGCTCTCCATTGCCGTCTGCGTCCATCGCGTCGAAGCGGGCGGACGCACGTTCGCGGGCGAAGCCGGAGAAGGCATCCAGATCCATGCCCTCGCGCATCATGGTGCGGAACTGCGCGTGCATCTCGCGCATCTCCTCGGGCATTTCCGCACGGCGCTCGGCCCGGCGTTCGCGGTGCTCTGCGAAGCGCTCCATCCGACCCGTCGCACCAGCTTGGAACTCCTCGGGCGAAATCATGCCGTCGCCGTCGGTGTCGAGGCGTGCGAAGCGTTCGCTCGTCCGCTCCTGCATGCGTTCGGCGCGCTGCTCGTCGCTGAGCTGGGGCCTTCCTTCGCCACGCTCGGCGCGGTCGCCGCGACCGCCATGATACCTCCAGCCCTGGCGGCCTTCGCGCTTGACGATGCCGTCCTCATCCGGGCCCATACGCTCGAAGCGCTCCTGCGCGCGCTCCGCAGAGGCTGCCAGCACGTCGTCCTTCGTGACGATGCCGTCGCCGTCGGCATCCAGCGCCTCGAAGCGGGCCGTGGCGCGCTCCTGCATGAGATTGGCGAGGGCTGCGACATCCATGCCGTCGCCGGCGATCAGCGCCCGCATCTCGGCGCGGAACTCGCCTCGATCGCCGCTTTGGCCGGTTGTCTCGGCCTGCGCCTGGGCGACGGCCGCGCCGGATGCGGCGAGCGCTATGATAATGAGTTTCTTCATGGGGGTGGGCTTCCTCGTTGATGTGTCCCTCGAAGCGATGATGCGTGCGCCAACATTACCGGGCGATGGCCGGCACATTAAACTGCGGTAAGGATCGCCGTTCGGCCGCGCCTTTCTTCCGCCATGCTGGCCGCGATAGTCCGCACCGCGATACCGAGGAGAGGGACGAACGATCATGACGGCGGCTCGCGTCCTGCGCGTTTCATCGCTGGCGGCAGCGCTTGCGGTGTCTCCCGTATCCGCGCGGGCGCAGGAATGCTGCGACCCGGCCGGGCCGTTCCGCAAGGGCGAGGCCTATGCCGACGAGCCGGCGACCTGCGAAACCATCGGCGACTGGATCGACCGCGTGCCTGCCTATGACGGGCGGCTGACCATGTCGATCCGCGGGACGCTCTCGGCCGTCGAGACCGACGGCACGCTCGCCTATCTCGTGATGTGCGAGGCGCCGGGCGTGCGGGTCCTGTGCGTGACCTATTCCACCAACGACATGCAGCCCGGCGACGTGGTGCTCTTCGGCGGCGGCTATGCGCCGGTCGACGAGAACCGGGTGATGCTCGACCCCTGCCTTGCCGGCGCGGGGTAGAGCCCGGATGACAATCCGGGCTTGAAGGCCTACGCTGCGCGCTGTCACGGAGGAACGTCGATGAAGCTCCGCCTGAAGCGCGTTTACGAGCAGCCCTCCGACGACGACGGGCAGCGGGTGCTGGTCGACCGCATCTGGCCGCGCGGCCTGTCGAAGGAGAAGGCCGCCGTCGACCTCTGGCTGAAGGAGGTTGCGCCGAGCACCGCGCTGCGCCGCTGGTTCGGCCACGACCCGAAGAAGTGGGACGAATTCCGCCGCCGCTACCGCGCGGAGCTGGAGGAGCGGGCGGACGCGGTCGAAACCCTGCGCAACCTCGCGGCGAAGCGGCGCGTGACGCTTCTCTTCGGCGCGAAGGACGAGACGCACAACCAGGCCGTCGCGCTGAAGGAATTCATGGAAGGGCGGGGGTGATGCCGGCATCTCCACCGTCATCCCGGCCGACCGAGCGGAGCGAGGGAGAGCCGGGACCCATTGGTCCGGGTATCGTCGAGCGCGGCCCGGTTCAGAAAATGGCGCATGTCAGTGTCGCCGCGATTACCTGCAACCCGGCCGCGCTGCTCAATGGGTCCCGGGTCTGCCCTCGCTGCGCTCGGTTGCCCGGGATGACGACGGAGAGGGAAATGCTGCCCGGCGTCCGGCGGGTGCGTGTCATCACCATCTCGCGAACCCGCATCCCGGCCGCGCTGCTCAATGGGTCCCGGGTCTGCCCTCGCAAGCTCGGTTGCCCGGGATGACGGCTGAGAGGGAAGCGCTGCCCGGCGTGGCGGCGGGTGAAGCTCATTATCGTGCGGGATGACAGCGGGGTTGCAGCGTCGGCGCGCTTCATCGTCGCCGGGCCGCTGCCGCGCCCGGTCGGTTCAGGGCTTTGTTGCTGTCGTGATCGTGCCGGCGGGTATCGAGTGCCGCTGCCGCGCGTCATGATGTGTCGGCCGGCTCCAGCGCCCAGAACGCGAGGCCGTGGACGGTGTCCAGCACGGCGTGGACCTCGTGTGCCCAACCGTCGCGGCGGGCGGGTTTCAGGCCGGGCGGGCGGCCGGGGCGTAGTGCGGAGACGCGGCTGATGCGGCGGGACGCGCCAGTTTCGAGGCGCCTGCGCCGCGCGTCGCGGGCAGCGCGCCAGCGCGCGAAACGTGTCGCCTGTCGCGGCAGGTCGTCGAGGGCGCGGCCGAGCGCTGCAAGCCGCAAGGCGAGGCGGGTCGCCCCGACCTTATCGAAATCGTTCGGGGGCTGCGGGATGGGCTGCGGCGCGGTGAAGCCGGGAAACGAGATGCGGGGCATGCCGGCCGCAGCAGGGCGGTGACGCCGTTTCCAGCGCGGCAGCGGATCGAAGAGCGGCAGGCAGAGCGGGCGCCGAGGTTCCGCAACGCCTGTGCCGCCGTGTGCGGCGGGGCGCCTCCCGAGGCGTGGTGCGGAGGGCGGTGTCACGAGATCGCGCGCAACGATGATGACCAGCCGCCGCGCGGCCGCTTCCGCCGGGCGCAGCAGGGCAAGCACCGCGCGGTGGAGATAGCGGGGCAAAGTGGGGCGAGCCGTGGCTATCGCCTCGGGCGTTGGTTCGCTCGAAAAGCCTATTTCGGGGCTTTGCGTTCCGCCAAGCGGACCGCTCCCCACCAGGGCGACGAGCATGGCGAGCACCCGCCTGAGCGCCTCGCGGTTTGTCTCGATCGCAGCATTCCAGTCCATCGCGCCCTCCGGTCGGTTGGGCAGGATGGTGCGGGTGCGGAGGGGGGTGGACAAGTTTTTCGGCGTGCAGGGGGCGGTAGCGCCCGACCTCGCGGTGTGGTTCTCCCGGACCTCCGGATGCGCGTGCGCCGCTGGGGTGCATCTCGGGCTCATGAAAGGCGATGCCGGATGGGTGAACTGGATGTCGGCGGGAGATGGATGAAATGGTTTGGGCTGCTGAATGATGGCAACGTGAGGGCGAGGCAGTGGCTGCTTACGCCCCTATTTGAGACGCTGAAACGGCAAGGGTGTCCTCCCCAAAGCCGCCTTTACCGTCCGTCACATAATGGCACCATCGAGCCCGAGAAGCGCGAATCTGCTTGCGCTAGCGGGCCGATGATAGCGGCAGCTTAGGCTACAATCACTGAGTACTTAATGTGGTAAGTTCACACTGTTACTCAGGAAGGGTGCCGGGCGAGACTTTCGTCGGGCGGCGACGTTTCGTAGGACGAGACGAACGCGATTCTGGTAGCTTGATTGGGCGCACAACCGCCCGCTGGAATGCCTGAATCGCCCGAATATCACGCCGCAGAATGAGAGACAGCAGATTCAGCAGATCTGGACCTATCTGTTCGTCATCGAGTGTAGGGCTGCCCTGCCCGTAGTAGGCGTCGACTTCGTGACCGATACCCACACCATAAAGCTCGATTTCGCCTAGGGACCTTATCCACAGTGCACTTGATTGGAGGTGATCGTGCAGGAAAGTGGTTTTGTTGGCCAACAGGGTTGAATCGTCGACAGGAGCTCCGTCGCTCAACGCGACGAGAATTTTGCGCTCGGCATGACGGCGCTGCAAACGGGAATAGGCCCATAGAAGTGCCTCGCCGTCGATGTTTTCCTTCAAGAGACCGTCCCGGATCATTAGCGAGAAATTTATGTCCGCTTCCTGAAAAGTCTCGTCAAAGCTCTTGTAGACAATGTGCCGGAGGTCATTCAGACGGCCAGGAAATCTGGGTTTCTTGTCAGAGAGCCACATCTCCCTCGACTGGCCACCCTTCCAAGCCTTGGTGGTGAACCCCAATATCTCGTTGCTGACGCCAGCGCCTGACATGATCGAGGACGCTATCGATGTCCATGCTGCCACGTTTTGAATCTTCGCTCCGCGCATGCTTCCTGAATTGTCCACCAGGATAGAAACCGAAATGTCTTGCTCGTTTGCGACGTTGGCGATCTCGGCGGAGCCATTCTCAATCGCCTCTGCAAATTGCAGAGATTGCCCACGAATGGTTTTGAGAAGAGTTTGGTGTAGCCGAAGACTTTCGTCAGATGACATCAACTGGCGTGGACTGATCACCTCGTCAAATCTGGTCGTGTATACGTAATAAGGCTGTTTCTGCGCACGTTTGAGGGCGCTTGCGGAGGCTTCTTCGACACGCGCCACGGGGATCGCAAGCGGATTCGCAGCCATAACAGGCTGCGGAGCGGCGACCAGCGCAGAAGGTGGCGATGACGGCACAACTTGGGCCGGCTGGAGTTTGCTTTGGGCCGCAGCGTCAAGCTCGGCGCGCAGCTCAACCATCGTCTCTTTGATCGTTTTTGCGAGTGTCGCGATCTGTTCGCGGATAATCGGACGGTCGAGCGGGGGGAATCTCAGTTCACGCCAATCCGACCAGTTTCGCTCCCGCAGGACCGCCGCCATTTCGTCTGGATGTTTCGCTGCGGAGTCAATTTCATCAGCCGAGACGTAGTAGATCGGCAGAATCAGGCGGGGAAGGCCAAGCGCGCGCTCTCGTAAGA
>JAEWFU010000243.1 GCA_023388675.1 Pseudomonadota bacterium
TGAGCGCGGCGCGCTGATCCGCACGACCGGCGACATCATCGCCCTGTCGCCGCCGCTTATCATCACCAAGGGTCAGATCGACGAGCTGATCGATCACGTGCGTGAAGTGCTGACCATGGTCGACTGAACGCGACCCGACCCGAGGGCCGGCGACGGGAACCGCCGGCCCTCGGCGACACGAAGACTGAATGAGAGGAATACTGCCGATGGCTGCACCCGGCGAGAATCTGCGCATCAACCCCGACCGCCTGTGGGATTCGCTGATGGAGATGGCGAAGATCGGGCCCGGGGTCGCCGGCGGCAACAACCGGCAGACGGTGACCGACGAGGACGGCGAGGGCCGCCATCTTTTCAAGAAGTGGTGCGACGCGGCAGGGCTGGTCACCGGCGTCGACAAGATGGGCACCATGTTCGCCCGGCGCGAGGGGACAGACCCGGATCTGCCGCCGGTCTATGTCGGCTCGCACCTCGATACCCAGCCCACCGGCGGCAAGTATGACGGCGTGCTGGGCGTGCTCGGCGGGCTGGAAGTGGTCCGCACGCTCAACGATCTCGGCATCAAGACGAAGCACCCGATCGTCGTCACCAACTGGACCAACGAGGAGGGCACCCGCTTTGCGCCGGCCATGCTGGCCTCCGGCGTCTTTGCCGGCGAACACGACCTCGAATGGGCCTATGACCGCAAGGACGCCAAGGGCCTGCGCTTCGGCGACGAGCTGGAGCGCATCGGCTGGAAGGGCGACGAGGAGGTCGGCGGCCGTCCGATGAAGGCGTTCTTCGAGCTGCATATCGAGCAGGGGCCGATCCTCGAGGACGAGGGCATCGACATTGGCGTCGTCACCCACGGGCAGGGGCTCTGGTGGCTGCAGGTGACGCTGACCGGCAAGGAGGCGCACACCGGCTCGACGCCGATGCCCAAGCGCCGCAATGCCGGGCTCGGCATGGCGCGCGTGACCGAGCTGGTGCACGAGGTGGCGATGGACTACCAGCCGGATGCCGTCGGCGCGGTCGGCCACGTCGAGGTCTATCCCAATTCGCGAAACGTCATTCCCGGCAAGGTGGTCTTCACCATCGACATCCGGACGCCGCACGAGAATGTGCTGAACGAGATGCGCGCGCGCATCGAGGACGGCATCGAGACGATCTGCGAGGCGCTCGACATCGGCTATGAGATCGAGGCCGTCGGCCATTTCGAACCCGTCACGTTCGACGAAGGCTGCGTCAAGGCCGTGCGGGAAGCGGCAGAACGTTTGGGATATACACACCGCAACATCGTCTCCGGGGCCGGTCACGACGCCTGCTGGATCAACCGCATCGCGCCCACCGCCATGGTGTTCTGCCCGTGCGTGGACGGGCTTTCGCACAACGAGGCCGAGGAGATCAGCAAGGAATGGGCAGCCGCCGGCGCTGACGTCCTGTTCCATGCGGTGGTCGAGACGGCGGAGATCGTGGAGTGAGCGCAGGCTTGACGTTCGAAGGGGAACGTCCCTTGAAGCAGGTGATAGGTTGGCCAGATTCAGAGCCGCCCTACGAAACACCGCTGATCGAAAGGTGCGAAGCAGCGTTGTCTCTTCCGCTTAAAGACCAGACTGTCGAGACGATGCGGCTCCTTCTTGGACAGGGTATAGCTGCGGATGTGCTGTTACCCCGTGCATTGGATATCCTTGAGCTGGATATCCTGGCTAGCGGGGATTTCTATGAGGGAGACCTGCTGGCATCGTGTCAGCGCCTGCCCGCATCATATTGGAGAGAACATCCTGACCACTGGGTGCGGCTGGATTCGATCCTCCGCGACTTCGACCAAAAGGTTGAGCAGGTGAACAGGGAGCGCGCCGGGTTCATGGAGAACAATCCGTTCGGTGCTAAGCTATGAACTGACAAATATCGCCATTCATGGCGCAAGGAATAGGGGAACGAGAGAATGACACGAGTCATCAGAAACGGAACCATCGTCACCGCCGACCGGACCTATAAGGCCGATGTGCTTATCAAGGACGGCAAGATCGTTGGCATCGGCAATGACGTGCATGGCGACCACGAATTCGACGCCACAGGCTGCTATGTCATGCCGGGCGGCATCGATCCGCACACCCATCTCGAGATGCCCTTCATGGGCACTTACTCCGCTGACGACTTCGAAAGCGGCACGCGCGCGGCGCTTTCGGGCGGCACCACCATGGTGGTGGATTTCTGCCTGCCTTCGCCCGGCCAGTCCCTGCTCGAAGCGATCCAGATGTGGGACAACAAGTCGACGCGCGCTGCCTGCGACTACTCATTCCACATGGCGATCACCTGGTGGGGCGAGCAGGTGTTCAACGAGATGCCGGAGGTCGTGAAGCGCGGCATCACCTCCTTCAAGCACTTCATGGCCTACAAGGGCGCGCTGATGGTGGACGACGACGAGATGTTCTCGTCGTTCCAGCGCTGCGCCGAGCTTGGTGCGCTGCCGCTGGTGCATGCCGAGAATGGCGACGTGGTGGCGCAGCTTTCGCAGAAGCTGCTGGCCGAGGGTAATAACGGGCCGGAAGGCCACGCCTATTCGCGCCCGCCGGAAGTGGAGGGCGAGGCCACCAACCGCGCCATCATGATCGCCGATATGGCCGGCGTGCCGCTCTATGTCGTGCACACCTCGTGCGAACAGAGCCACGAGGCGATCAGCCGCGCGCGCCAGAAAGGCATGCGCGTTTTCGGCGAGCCGCTGATCCAGCATCTCGTGCTCGACGAGACGGAGTATTTCGACACGGACTGGGATCATGCCGCGCGTCGCGTCATGAGCCCGCCCTTCCGCAACAAGCAGCATCAGGATTCGCTATGGGCGGGCCTCTCTGCCGGTTCGCTGCAGGTGGTGGCGACCGACCACTGCGCTTTCACCAGCGACCAGAAGCGTTTCGGCGTCGGCGACTTCACCAAGATCCCCAACGGCACGGGCGGGCTCGAGGACCGGCTTCCGGTGCTCTGGACCAAGGGGGTGAATACCGGAAGGCTCACGCCCAACGAGTTCGTGGCCGTCACGTCCACCAACATCGCCAAGATCCTCAACATGTATCCACAGAAGGGGGCGATCCTCGAAGGGGCGGATGCCGACATCATCGTCTGGGACCCGGAGAAGACCAAGACGATCTCGGCCAAGTCCCAGCAATCGGTGATCGACTACAATGTCTTCGAAGGCATCGAGGTGAAGGGCCTGCCGCGCTTCGTCTTCACGCGCGGCGAGCTCGCGGTGAACGACGGCAAGGTCGAGGCGAAGCCCGGCCATGGGAAGTTCGTCGCCCGCGAGCCGCACATGGCGGTCAACAAGGCGCTGTCGACGTGGAAGGAGGTCGTTGCGCCGCGCAGGATCGAACGGACCGGCATTCCGGCGAGCGGCGTTTGAGCGAGTTCATGCAGATCGTGATTGGTTGGGCGCCCTACGTTGCCCCCCTCTGTCCTGCCGGACATCTCCCCCACAAGGGGGGAGATCGGCAGCTTCAAGCTCGTCGTTCGTTCTGCAAGATCGGTGATTGGCGAAGGCCTTTGCGACCGCCAATCTCCCCCCTTGTGGGGGAGATGTCCGGCAGGACAGAGGGGGGCGCGAAGGAACGCGGCGCGGAAACGGACCTCCGATGAACGCACTTGCCAGCCCGACACAGCCAGCCACCGCAACCACCACAGCCCCCGTCATCGAGGCGACCGGCCTCGGGCTCACCTTCGAAACCGGCGACGGGCCGGTCCATGCCCTGTCGAATGTCGACCTCGCCATCGGCAGGGGCGAGTTCGTGTCCTTCATCGGACCGTCGGGCTGCGGCAAGACCACGTTCCTGCGCGTGATCGCCGACCTCGAACAGCCCACGGCGGGGCGCATCACCGTCAACGGCATGAGCCCCGAGGAGGCGCGGCTGCAGCGCGCCTACGGCTATGTCTTCCAGGCCGCCGGCCTGTTCCCGTGGCGCACGATCGAACGCAACGTCGCGTTGCCGCTGGAGATCATGGGCTATCCCAAATCCGAGGTCGCGCAGCGCATCGCGCGCACGCTCGATCTCGTCAATCTCACCGGCTTCGAGAAGAAGTTTCCGTGGCAGCTTTCCGGCGGCATGCAGCAGCGCGCCTCGATCGCCCGCGCGCTGGCCTTCGATGCCGACCTGCTGTTGATGGACGAACCCTTCGGCGCGCTCGACGAGATTGTGCGCGACCATCTCAACGAGCAGCTCCTGCAATTGTGGGATCGCACCAACAAGACGATCTGCTTCGTCACCCATTCGATCCCCGAGGCGGTCTATCTGTCGACCAAGATCGTCGTGATGTCGCCGCGTCCGGGCCGCGTGACGGATGTCATCGACTCGACGCTGCCGAAAGAGCGCCCGCTCGACATCCGCGAGAGCCCCGAATTCCTGGCGATCGCCGCCCGGGGGCGCGATGGGCTGCGGGCAGGGCACTCTTATGAGGATTAGGCGAGGCATTGCCGCCCTGGTTCCTCGCCCCCGCGAAGTGGGGGAGAGGTGCCGAGCAACGCGAGGC
>JAEWFU010000269.1 GCA_023388675.1 Pseudomonadota bacterium
ATGTGCTCGCTGAACATGGGGTCGATGAATTTCGGCATCTTTCCGCTGGCTCTGCGGCATGCCGACTGGAAACACGACTGGGAGCCGGGCTTCCTCGAGGCGACGCGCGACGTTGTCTTCAAGAACACGTTTGCCGACATCGAGCGCATTCTGTCCGACCTTGGGGATGGCTGCGGCACCCGCTTCGAGTTCGAGTGCTACGATGCGGGTCATATCCAGACCGTTGCCTATTATCTGAGGCAGGGCCTGATCCGGCCGCCTGTATTCATCCAGTTCGTGCTCGGCATTCTCGGCGGCGTCGACGCCAGCCCGGAGACGCTGGTCTTCATGAAGTCGACCGCCGACCGTCTTCTGGGAGACAGCTACAGTTTTTCGGTGCTGGCCGCAGGGCGTCACCAGATGCGCCTCGGCACGATGGGTGCCGTGATGGGTGGCAATGTCCGCGTCGGGCTTGAGGACAGCCTCACCGACGGCGCGAGCCGTGAGCTGGCTCCGAACAACGCCTTTCAGGTGGCCCGGATACGGCGGATACTCGAAGAGATGGGTTTTTCGATTGCAAGTCCCGAAACTGCGCGCGCCATGCTTGACCTCAAGGGTGGTGATCGCGTTGCTTTCTGACGCCCACGTTTCTGCCCATTCCCAGCAATCTTCATCGAAAGCCAGAGCAGCATGAAGTGTGTTTTCCACGAAACCCAGCGCAGGCACGATCCGAGGCACTTCCTTTCCTCCGGTGCGCAGCAGCCCAACCCCGAAGTGCCGGAGCGGGTCAATCGGCTGCTTGCCGGAGCTGAGGACGCAGGGCTTGAGCGTGTGGCGCCCAGCGACCGGGGGCTGGCACCGGCGGCCGCGGTGCACTCGCCCGAATATCTCCGCTTCCTGGAGACGATCTATGACAGGTGGCAGCGCATTCCCGAGGCATCGGAGGAAGTGGTGCCCAACATCCACCCCGACCGGCGGGACTTTTCATATCCGGCCTCGGCCGTCGGCCAGGCAGGCTATCACATGGCCGACACCGCCTGTCCCATCTCGGCAGAGACTTGGGAATCCGCCTACTGGAGCGCGCAGACGGCAGCCGAGACGGCCGCGATGGTGCTCGACGGCGAAAAGGCAGCCTATGCGCTATGCCGCCCGCCCGGCCATCACGCCTTCGCTGACATGGCCGGCGGCTTCTGCTTTCTCAACAATTCCGCGATCGCAGCGCAGGTCCTGCGCAGCCGGCACGAGCGCGTCGCCATCCTCGATGTCGACCTGCATCACGGCAACGGCACGCAGGGGATCTTCTACGCGCGTGCCGATATTCTGACAGTCTCGCTGCATGCCGACCCGGTGCGGTTCTACCCCTTCTTCTGGGGGCATGCGTCGGAACGCGGGGCGGGGCCGGGGCTCGGCTACAACCTCAACCTGCCGCTGCCGCGCCATTCGGGCGACGAGGCATTTCTCGATCAGCTCGATGTGGGGCTGGCGCGCATCGCGTCGTTTGCGCCGGGCGCCGTCGTGGTAGCGCTTGGGCTGGACGCGTTCGAAGGCGACCCGTTCGGCGGGCTGTCGGTGTCGACCGACGGGTTCCGCATGATCGGCGAGCGCTGCGCCAGCATCGGGGTGCCAACTGCCATCGTGCAGGAGGGTGGCTATCTGTGCGATGCGCTCGGCGACAACCTTGTGGCGTTCCTCCGGGGCTTCCGGGAGGCCGCGGCAATCTGAGAAGGGTATTCGTCGGCGATGATTTCCACAGACGTCCTGGTGATTGGTGTTGGCATAGCCGGTGCCGGTGTGGCCGCTGCCATTGGCGGTCGACGCGATGTTGTCGTGATCGAGCAGGAGTCGCGCCCCGGCCATCACTCCACCGGACGGTCGGCCGCGATCTTCATCCAGAATTACGGCAATGCCGTCATCCGCGCTCTCAGCGCCGCCAGCCGGCCGCTGTTCGATGCGCCGGACGACGAATTCTTCCCGTCGCCTCTCCTGTCGCAGAGGGGAATCCTGTTTGTTGCTGACGAGGACGACCGGCCTCACCACGACGACCTGCTTGCACAATCCGAGGGCCTGGTCTCGATGCTGCCGGCCGACGCAGCGGCGATGGTGCCCCTGCTCAAGCCCGAACGAATCGTCGCGGCGGGATACGAGCGTGATGCAAGCGACATCGACGTCAACGCCCTGCATCAGGGCTGGCTGAAGAAGGCGCGCCGCGCCGGTGCCCGGCTGATGACTGACGCGGCGCTGCTGAAAGCGCAGAGGGTCGGCAACCGCTGGAAGGTGGATACCACGGCGGGCGAAATCGAGGCCGAAACGATCGTCAACGCGGCTGGCGCATGGGCCGACGTGGTGGCTGGAAACTGCGGCGTTGCGCCCAAGGGGCTGGTTCCCCATCGGCGTTCGATGGCGGTCATTGCCTGTCCCTCGGGGTACGATTGCGAGCGCTGGCCGCTCGTCTCCAATTCCGCCGACCGTTGGTACTTCAAGCCCGATGCGGGACGGCTGCTGATTTCGCCTGCCGATGAAGACCCGGTGGAGCCTCACGACGCCTTCGTGGACGACATGACACTCGCCGAAGGGCTCGACCGCTATCAGCGGGCGGTGCGCGAGGAGATCGTGCGGGTGGAGGGCAGTTGGGCAGGCTTGCGAACCTTCGCCCCCGACAGGACGCCCGTGGTGGGGTTCGACGCCGGGGCCGAGGGGTTCTTCTGGCTGGCGGGGCAGGGCGGCTATGGCATCCAGACGTCGCCGGCGCTGTCAGCAGTCGCCGCCGCGCTCATCCTTGGAGACGAGCCAGGCCCGGGGATCGATCCGGTGATGATGTCGCCGAACCGCATGATGGTCTGAGCCCGTTATCGCGCCAGTGGCCGGCAACAAACACCTTTGCCGGCCACCGGTTCGCTCATGGTAGGGTCCGAAATTCTTCTGAATGGCTATAGT
>JAEWFU010000354.1 GCA_023388675.1 Pseudomonadota bacterium
CGGGCCGTCTGCATCCAGCTCGTGATGCCGATGACGAAGACGATCAGCAGGAAGATACCGGTCTCCGGGCCGAAGGTCGCGCGCAGCGTGTCGCGGAACAGCATGATGATGACGAGCAGCAGCGGTAAGAGCGGCAGCGCCAGGAAAAGATCGGTCACGCGCATGAGGAGACCGTCGAGCCGGCGGAAATAGCCGGCGACGACGCCGATGGTCGTGCCCACCAGCAGCGACAACAGCATGGCAGTGATGCCGACGGAGAGCGAGGTGCGCCCGCCGGCAAGCACCTGGGCGAACATGTCGCGACCAAGATTGTCGGTCCCCATCGGGTGCGAGAAGGAAATGCCCTGGTTCTTGGCCCGCACATTGAGCGCCTGCGGGTCGATGCCGTGGATATAGGGCCCGAAGATGACGAGCAGCATAATCGTCAGGAATATGATCGCGCCGACCACACCGCCGCGATGCTGGCGGAATTGCCGCCACACGTCCGCGGCAAGCGTGCGCTGCCTGGTGACCAGCGGAGCACCGGGCGCGCCCGGCGCGTTCTGCTGATGGGCCTTGATCACGGCGTCACTCATAGCGGATCCTCGGGTCGAGAATGCCGTAGAGCAGGTCGGCGATCAGGTTGAAGAACACGATCAGCACGGCAAAGATGAAGGTGAGCGTCTGCACCAGCGGAATGTCGGCACCCTGGATGGCGATGATGAGCAATTGGCCGAGACCGTTCACGCGGAAAATCTGCTCGGTGATGATCGCGCCCGAGAAGATGGTCGGGATGCCGAGCGCGATCACGGTGACGACGGGTATGAGGCTGTTGCGCAGCACATGGATGAGGAGCACCACGCGCTCCTTCATGCCCTTGGCGCGCGCCGTACGCACATAGTCCTGGTTGAGGTTGTCGAGCATGGACGCACGGACAAAGCGGCTCAGTTGCGCGGCGTTATAGAGTGCCAGCACCATCACCGGCAGCACCATCTGCCGCACCTGCGCCCAGAAGCTCGACCAGTCCCTGACGACGAGCGTCGTGTCGTAGATCGACGGAAACCATTGCAGGTTCACGCTGAAGATGACGATCAGAACGACGCCGGTGAAGAAGGTCGGGACCGAGAAGCCGACCATCGACATGAAGGTGCCGATCTGGTCGAACCAGGAATATTGCCGATAGGCCGAGACGATGCCGACGGGAATCGCGATCAGGATGCCGACCACGTAGGACATGCCGACGACCCAGAGCGTCTGCGGCATGCGCTCGATGATGAGGTCGACCACCGGGCTGCGGGTCGCCCAGGAGCGTATGCGCAGCCGCTCGGCGGAATTGCCGATCTCGATACCGATCATGCGTTCGAGGAGGTTGAGCGGTTCGTTGATGAAGAACTGCTGTAGCCAGTAGAGATAGCGTATCGGAAACGGTTGGCCGAGACCGAGCGATTGACGGATCTGCTCACGCACATCCGGAGGGATCGTCAGTGGCAGGTTGCCGGTCGGGTCGTTCGGCGCGAGATCGAGCAGGGCGAAGATGATGAAGCTGATCACCAGCAGCGTGGGGATCGCGAACATCAGGCGCCGAAGCGTGTAGTTCAGCATCTGGAGGACTCCGGGCGGCGGCCTTTCGGCCGACCTGCCAGTGTCTTGTTTCTCGAGCGGGAAATTACCGGATCAGGCAGCGAGCGGGCGAACCGCCCGCTGCCGATGAGCCGGTGCTATTCCTTGCGCGTCCAGTCGGCGACGTTCCAGAGTTCGGAGTCCCAGGAGTTCATGCGAACCCCCTCGATCGTGACGGAATGCGCCGAGACATCGCCCCGGTGGATCAGCGGGATCAGAGCACCCTCGTTGGAGAGAATGTCGTTCATTTTCTTGGCGATCTCGCCGCGCGCCGCCAGATCGGCGGTTTCCGCCATCTGGTTGACGAGCGCATCGTAGTCGTCGGAGCAGAAGCGCGGCATGTTTGCACCCAGCCAGCCGTTTTTCGGGCTCGGAATGCCATCGCAGAGCCAGCCGGCCATATAGGCTTCGGGGTCGGTGCCGGGGAAGTTGTTGGTGTACATCTCCACGTCGGCATAGAACTTCTGGAACGTGTCCGGGCTGGCCGGGTCGCCGCCGAAGAACACGGCCGCGTCGACATTGCGCAGTTCGGTCTCGACGCCGATCTGCTGCCACATGTCCTTGACCAGCGCCTGCGTTGCCTGGCGAACCGAATTGGTCGAGGTCTGGTAGAGCAGCGAGAGCCGGACGCCGTCTTTCGCGCGAATCCCGTCACCTCCGGGCGCCCAGCCCGCTTCGTCGAGCAACCGGTTGGCTTCGTCCGGATTGTATTCCAGGCACCAGTTCACATTGGTCGAGGCGTAGTTCTCGGGCGCCGGCAGGATGTTGCAGGTCGCCTGTCCCGAAGCGCCGTAACCGGCTTCCACGAGAATTTCGCGATCGATCGCGATCGACAGCGCCTCACGCACGGCCGGATCGCTGAGGAAGGGATGCGGGCCTGCCTCCACGGTTGAGCGGTTCTCGCCCTTGTCGGGGGACGGATCGGTCAGGTTGACTTCGATACGCTCGACTGAGGTGCCGAAGGAGGTCACCAACTGGCCACGGCCGGCCGCCGACATCTGCTCGAGAACCTCGGGCTCGACCTGCAGGTTCCAGGCATAGTCGAACTCGCCGGTTTCGAGCACCGAACGAGCGGCCGACGCAGCATCGCCGCCGCCCTTGAGGGTCAACGTCGCAAAGGACGGCTTCGCCGGATCGCGATAATGTTCGTTCGCCTCGAAGGTGATGACGTCATTGGCGCGGAACTCGACGACCTTGAAAGGACCTGTTCCGTGCGGGCCGAAGTTCTGCTCGGTGCAGTTCGGTGCATTCGCGCCTATGCAATTTTCGAACTGCGCCTTCTGGATGACCGGCGTTTCCGCGCCCACGAAGGCGGTGTAGGGGAAGGGCTTGGGGACCGAGAAACTGATCTTGACGGTGAGGTCATCGATCACCTCGATCGACTCGATGTCCTGAAACTTGGAGATTTGCTGGCAGCCGCCATCGGGCGCCATGCAATAATCGGCGGTGAACTTCACATCGTTCGCGGTGAAGGGCGTGCCGTCCGACCACAGGAGGCCGGGTGTGATCTTCCAGGTGACCGACTTCAGATCTTCCGAAACGCCGCCATTCTCTACGGTCGGAATCTCGTCGACAAGCGCCGGCACCATGTTGCCGGCCTCGTCGTATTTGGCCAACGGCTCGATTACAACCGATGAGCCTTCCACATCCTTCGTGCCGCCCGAAAGGTACGGGTTCAGGACCGAAACGGCCTGCCAGTAGAGGACGTTGAGATTGCCGTCGGAGCCTCGTTCGGCCTGTGCGTTCGCGGCGCCGAGCGCCAGCGCGACGGCCGTGCCGGCCGCCAATGCGGTGAACCTTTTCATGTCTGCTT
>JAEWFU010000060.1 GCA_023388675.1 Pseudomonadota bacterium
GGTCGTTACCGCTCATGCCCTCCTCCCCATTGCACGCGCCAGGGCTGCTGCCACCGCATCGCCGTTGGGCTCCGAGAACCGCGCCGCGATGTGTTGATCCGGCCGGACCAGATAGGACTGGCCTGCGCCGTAGCGTGCGACGGCATGGCCTTCCTCGTCGAACAGCGTCGTCGCACCGTTGGCGCGGTGCGAGCGGCCGGAGGTGACCAGAACGCGGTCGAGACCGGCCGGCAGATCGTCCGGGATCGCCGCCTCGACCGCAAGGAAGATAAATCGGCCGCCGACATGCCCAAGCAGCCAGCCGGCATCACCGTTTGCGACCGGAGCATCGGGCATGGCGGCACCGGGCGATACGCCTGCCCCTTCCATAGTCTGCGTCTGCAACGACAGGTCACCAAGCCCGCATGGCCTCGACAATCTGCCGGAATTGACCAGCTTGCGGGCGAAATCGTGCTCGTGCGCGAGGTCGAGCACGCTGTCGCGAAAGATGCGTTCCATCTCCGTCTTCGGCGTCATGAAAGCGGTGGAGCGCGAGGAATTCAGGATGTTCTCGTCGGCGCCATGGATGCGCTCCTCGTCGTAGGTGGCAATGAGGCGCTCGGACGCTTCGCCGCGCACCACCATCGCGAGCTTCCAGATCAGGTTGTCGACATCCTGGATGCCGCCATTGCCACCGCGCGCACCGAAGGGTGAGACGATGTGGGCCGAGTCGCCGGCAAAGACGATGCGGCCGTGGACGAAACGCTCCAGCCTGCGGCACTGGAAAGTGTAGACCGAAACCCAGTCGAGCTCGAAATCGCGATGGCCGATCACCTTCTCGATGCGCGGAATGACGTTCTCCGGCTTCTTCTCCTCGTCCGGGTCGGCATCCCAGCCGAGTTGCAGGTCGATGCGATAGATGTCGTCGGGCTGCTTGTGCAGAAGAGCGGACTGGCCCTTGTGAAAGGGCGGCTCGAACCAGAACCAGCGCTCGGACGGGAACTCCGCCTTCATCTCGACATCGGCGATCAGGAAACGTTCCTCGAAGACGCGGCCGGCAAAGTCGAGGCCCAGCATGCCGCGTACCGGCGAACGCGCGCCGTCGCAGGCAAGCAGCCAGTCGGCTTCGAGCGTGTAGACGCCGTCCGGCGTGTCGATTGAGACTTGCACACCATCGGCCCGCGGCACGACACCCGTCACCCGGTTTTTCCAGCGCAGGTCGATCAGATCGGGAAACTCGGCGGCGCGCTCGACCAGATACTGCTCGACATAATATTGCTGGAGGTTGATGAAGGCTGGCATCTTGTGACCCGCCTCCGGCAGCAGGTCGAAGCTCCACACCTCCCGGTCGCGGTGGAACAGGCGGCCGACCTTCCAGGTGACGCCCTTTTCGACCATGCGCTCGCCGATGCCGAGCCGGTCGAATATCTCCAGCGTGCGCTTCGACCAGCAGATGGCGCGGCTGCCCAGCGAGACGACGTCGTTGTCGTCGAGAACGATGCACGGCAGGCCATGCAACGCGCAGTCGATCGCCGCGGCCAGTCCGACCGGTCCGGCACCGACGATGACGACCGGCACGCGACGCGGCTCGCCGCCGGAAAGTTCCGGCGGGGTGCGGTACGGAAAGGGCTTGTAGTCGTAGCGCGGCATCACATCAGACCCATGCGCACGATCTCAGGATCGCGGTCGTAGTCGAGGAAAAACTCGTCGAGCTGCGGCGGCTTCACCGACGTGCCGGCCAGCATGGCGTGAACCTGGCCGCGATGATGAATCTGGTGCTGGAAGAGATGCGCTAGCAGATCGTCGATGCGTTCGGGAATCTGCCCATTGCGCCCTCGATCCGTGATGACGCTTCGGTCCAGATCGCTTTCCCCCAGCCGATCGCAGAATGCCATCAACGCCTCGTCCTGCGCACGCTGGGCGTCGGCCAGCGCCTGCGGTTCGCCGTAGGGCTTGAAGGCATGGAATGCGGCCGGGCCAATGCCGCCCTCCTCGAGCGCGTCGAGATAATAGCGGTCAATCGCCAGATTGTGGTTCAGCGTTTGGGCGATGGACGGGAAGAAGCTGGTGCGCTCAGCCTCGAACTCCTCAGGCCGAAGCGCGCAGACCGCGCGCAACAGCACATGGTTCGACCAGCGATTGTTACGGGCCATGGCCGAAAAATGCGCCGTCAGCGACGCCATGCCTGCTCCTCCCTTCGGCCTCAGCCCTGCAGGGCCTCCCACATCTGCCGGTCGCGCTCTGCGGTCCAGATGCGCGGCGTGTCGATGCCCAGCGCCTCGTCATAGGCGCGCGCGACGTTGAAGGGCAGGCAGTGCTCGTATATCGCGTAATCGGCGAATTTGGGGTCGCAGGCTGCGCGGCAGGCGTCCCACGCCTCCTTGAGCGAGCCGCCGCCCTGGGCGACGCGGGCCACCGGACGATAGGTGGACATGACGAAGTCGGCCGTGTTGTCGAGCGCTTCGTCGACCATGTCGGAGCCCACCAGCGCATCGCCGCGACCGGGTGCGATCGCGTCCAGATCGAAGGCGCGGATCGATTCCAGCGTCGCCGGCCAGTCGCCGAAATGGCCGTCGCCGCAATAGCAAGCCGAGTGATATTCGACGATGTCGCCGGTGAACATGACGTTGGCGTCGGGCACATAGGCGACGATGTCGCCCGCCGTGTGTGCGCGGCCGAGGAACTCGAGGTCCACGCGGCGCTTACCGAGGTAGAACGTCGCGCGGTCGGTGAAGGTCAGGGTCGGCCAGGTGAGGCCGGGGATCGACTCGTGGCCCTGAAAGAGCCGCGGGAACCGGCCGAACTCGCTTTCCCAGTCCTCCTGGCCGCGCTCGACGACCATCGCGCGCGCCTTCTCGGACATGATGGTCTCGGATGCACCATAAGCCGATGCGCCAAGCACGCGCACGGCATGGTAGTGAGTCAGCACGACATATTTGATCGGCTTGTCCGTGACGGTCCTGATCTTTTCGATGACCTTGTTGGCAAGCCGGGGCGTGGCCTGCGCATCGACGATCATCACGGAATCGTCGCCAATGATGACGCCGGTGTTGGGATCGCCCTCGGCGGTGAATGCCCACAGGTCACGGCCGATCTCCGTGAAGGAAATCTTCTTTTCGGCAAGATCGCCCTGCGATGCGAATTGCTTGGTCAATGCAAACTCCATTTCCGTCGTTGCGCGGCTCCGCACCCGTCGGTGACGGGCGCTAGACAGCGAAAAGATTCCTGCGGGCCTATTCGGCCGCCTGTTTTTCCACAGTTTGCTCGATGGCGCCGAAGATCGAGTGGCCATCCTTGTCCTTCATCTCGATGCGCACGGTATCGCCGAAGCGCATGAAGTCGCTGGTGGCCTTGCCGTTTTCCAGCGTCTCGACGATGCGGAGCTCTGCGAGGCAGGAATATCCGACACCGCCTTCAGCGATCGTCTTGCCGGGTCCGCCGTCAAGCTTGTTGGAGACCGTGCCGGACCCCACGATTGTGCCGGCGGCGAGCGGGCGTGTCTTTGCCGCGTGAGCAATGAGGGTCGGAAAGTCGAAGGTCATGTCGATGCCGGCATTGGCGCGGCCGAAGGGCTTGCCGTTGAGATCGACGCTCAACGGCAGGTGCAGCCGGCCGCCATCCCATGCCTCGCCCAACTCCTCCGGCGTGACCGCGACGGGCGAGAATGCCGAGGACGGCTTGCCGTGGAAGAAGCCGAAGCCCTTGGCAAGCTCATCCGGGATCAGGCGGCGCAGCGAGACATCGTTGACCAGCATGACAAGACGGATCGCGTCCCGGGCCACATCGACGCTGGCGCCCACCGGCACATCGTCCACGATGACGGCGATCTCCCCTTCCATGTCGATGCCCCAGGCATCGTCGGCCATGACGATGGGATCGCGCGGACCGAGGAAGGAATCGGAGCCCCCCTGATACATCAGCGGATCGGTCCAGAAACTTTCTGGCAGCTCGGCCCCGCGGGCCTTGCGCACCAGCTCGACGTGATTGACGTAGGCCGAGCCGTCCGCCCACTGATAGGCGCGCGGCAGCGGCGAATGGGCGTCATGCTCATGGAAGCGCTCGGAGGGCACGGAGCCGTGATCGAGGCTTTCGGCCAAGGCTTCGAGATGCGGCGCGATGCGTCGCCAGTCATCAAGCGCTGCCTGAAGATTCGGGACGAGGAAAGACGCATCTGTATAATGCGTCAGGTCTTTCGAGACGACGACGAGTCTTCCGTCACGCGTCCCGTTCTTCAGGCTGGCAAGTTTCATTCTTCCTCCGTCAGGCTTCCACGAACACCTGGAAGCCACCATAGATCATTCGTTTCATGTAGGCGGGCATATTCTCCATGCTCGCCGCCAGGCGTGGGTCGGCCATCACCTTTTTCATCACTTCGTCGCGATGTTCTCGCGACTTGTAGGTGGCGTAGGAAAAGACAATCGTTTCGCCCTCCTCCTGCTTCACAGCCATAGGGAAGGATGTCACCTTCCCGTCCGGCACGTCATCGGCCTTGGCCTCAACATAGGACAGGGCGCCGTGCTCCATCCAGACCGTCCTGCCCAATTCGGCGTTCTTTCGATATTCCTCGAACTCGGCGTTCGGCACCGCCAGAACGAAACCATCTACATAGGTCATGACAGACTCCTCTCTTTGGGTTGACTGTCAAAGGACGAATGGACGGCTCGGGTTCCGACAGGGTGCCAGGAAAATCAGCTCCAGTCGCCCTCCGGCGTGCCGTTGAAACGCTTCTTCAGATCGGACCAGCAGTCGATATAGTCAGCCTGCAAGGTTTCGAGCCCTGCGGCGTAGCCGGTCAGGAGCTGCGGGAACCGCGTCTCGAACATGAAGGCCATGGTGTGGTCGAGCTTGACCGGCTTCAGCTCGGCGCGCGACGCCTTCTCGAACCCCGTCGCGTCAGGACCATGCGCAAGCATCATGTTGTGAAGGCTCATGCCGCCGGGCACGAAACCCTCTTCCTTGGCGTCGTACTGGCCGTGGATGAGTCCCATGAACTCGCTCATGATGTTGCGGTGATACCAGGGCGGACGGAACGTGTCCTCCGCCACCATCCAGCGCGGAGGGAAGATGACGAAATCGATATTGGCCGTGCCTTCCTCACCCGACGGCGCCGTCAGCACTGTGAAGATCGAGGGATCCGGATGGTCGAACAGGATCGCACCGACAGGAGAGAAGGTAGCGAGGTCATACTTGTAGGGTGCGTAATTGCCGTGCCAGGCGACGACGTCGAGCGGCGAATGGCCGATCTCCGTGACGTGGAAGCGGCCGCACCACTTCACCACGATGCGGCACGGCGTTTCCTTGTCCTCGTACCAGGCGGTCGGCGTCTTGAAGTCGCGTGGGTTGGCAAGGCAGTTGGCGCCGATCGGCCCGCGGTCGGGCAGGGTGAACTTGGCGCCGTAGTTTTCGCAGACGTAGCCGCGCGCCGTTCCATCCATAAGCTCGACCTTGAATGTAAGGCCACGCGGCAGCACGCAGATCTCGCCCGGCCGGATCTCGATGACGCCCATCTCGGTGACGAAGCGCACGCCGCCGACCTGTGGGACGACCATCAGCTCACCGTCGGCGTTGAAGAAATGATCATCCACCATGTCCGCATTGGCGACATAGACGTGCGACGCCATGCCTGCCTGCCCGAACACGTCGCCGGCGGTCGTCATGGTGCGCATGCCGTGGATGAAATCGGTCGGCTCCGACGGCATCGGCGTGGGGTTCCACCGCAACTGACCGAGTGGCAGCTCATGGTCGCCAGCGTTCGGCGCCGATTTCCAGAGCGGCAATTCGAAAGTCTTGAAGCGGCCGTGATGCTTGACGCTCGGCCGGATGCGATAGAGCCAGGAACGTTCGTTGGTGCCGCGCGGGGCGGTGAAAGGCGAGCCGGAGAGCTGCTCGGCATAGAGCCCATAGGCCGGGCGCTGCGGCGAGTTGCGGCCCTGGGGCAGCGAACCGGGCAGGGTCTCGGTCTCGAAATCGTTGCCGAAACCTGGCATGTAGGTATAGGCGGAGGCCGCCTTGTCGGCCCGGGACTGTACAGCGGGCGTGCTCATCTCGTTCATCTTCGCCTCCCGATCGGATCACGGCGGGAATTCGCCATGGCGCACGTCCTTTGACAGGCGCCCGAATTTGTTACATCGGTAACAATTGAATATGTAACTATCAACCCGATCTGACCATGAACGACGACCTGCTTTCGCTCGAAGAATTCCTGCCCTATCGACTCAACCGGCTGGCCGACGCCGTCAGCCGCGACTTTTCACGTCTCTATCGCGACCGCTTCGGCCTGACCCGGCCCGAATGGCGGCTGCTGGCGACGCTCGGCCAATACGGCACGATGACGGCGACCGCGATCGGCCAGCACTCGGCGATGCACAAGACCAAGGTGAGCCGGGCCGTGACGGCACTGGAGAAGCGCCGCTGGCTGCGCCGCGCGCCCGACACGACCGATCGGCGGGTGGAGCATCTGACGCTCACCAAAGCAGGCGAGGATGTCTATCGGGCACTGGTGCCGCTGGCGCATGGCTTCGAGGCCCACATGCTGTCGACCATGAGCGAGGCCGACCGAAAGGCGGTGCTGGCTGGGCTTGCCGCGCTGGAGCG
>JAEWFU010000515.1 GCA_023388675.1 Pseudomonadota bacterium
GCGATGACGCCGACAATCTCGGCCGGATAGGCGGGGTCGCCCGTCGCCTCGATCAGCGCGTTCATGTTCGAGCCGCGCCCCGAAATCAGGACGACGACGCGTTTGCGTGCGATACTCACAGGCCGATCTCTCCGCGATAAACGACGCCGGCCTCGCGGCGCGGCATGATCCGTCCGATGGTCGTCACCTCCTCGCCCTGCTGCGCCAACACGGCGGCCACCTGCGCCGCCTGGCCGGCTGCAACCACCATCACCATGCCGATGCCGCAGTTGAAGGTGCGCATCATTTCGGCGGGAGCGACGCCGCCTGTCTTGGCGAGCCAGGAAAATACGCTCGGCACCTCGATCGCGTCGAGGTCCAGCTCGGCGGCGAAATCCTTCGGCAGCACGCGGGGGATGTTTTCCGGGAACCCGCCGCCGGTGATGTGCGCCAGCGCCTTGATGCCGTGGGTCGAGCGGATCGCGGCGAGAATGGATTTGACGTAGATTCGCGTCGGCGTCAGCAGCGCCTCACCCAGCGAGCGGTAGCCGTCGAACGGTGCCTTGTCGTTCCACGAAAGACCAGACGAGGCGACAATGCGCCGAACCAGCGAATAGCCGTTGGAGTGAACGCCCGACGAGGCGAGCCCGAGCACGATGTCGCCTTCGACGATGTCGTCTGTGGGCAGCAATTGTCCGCGCTCGGCCGCTCCAACCGCAAACCCCGCAAGGTCGTAGTCGCCTTCGCCGTACATGCCGGGCATCTCGGCCGTTTCTCCGCCGATCAGCGCGCAGCCGGCTTGCCGGCAGCCTTCGGCGATCCCGCTGACGATGGCAGCGCCCTGGTCGGGGTCGAGCTTGCCGGTCGCGAAATAGTCAAGGAAGAACAGTGGCTCCGCGCCTTGCACGACGAGGTCGTTGACGCACATGGCGACGAGGTCGATGCCGACCGTGTCGTGCCGGCCTGCCTCGATCGCGACCTTCAGCTTGGTGCCGACGCCGTCGTTTGCGGCGATGAGGATAGGGTCGCTGAAGCCTGCGGCCTTGAGGTCGAACAGGCCGCCGAAGCCACCGATTTCGCTGTCCGCGCCCGGCCGGCGCGTGGAGCGCACCATCGGCTTGATCTTCTCGACAAGCGCGTTGCCTGCGTCGATGTCGACGCCCGCATCGGCATAGGTGAGGCCGTTCTTACGTTCGCTCATGGCTGCGCGCCCCGATCCTGATTCAAGGCGGGCTCTTCGCACGAAGCGACCGCGCGGGCAAGCACAAGCACGCCTGTGGACAGGCACGGGACGACTTAAACCGTGGATACGTGGGCGGAGAAACGTGGCATCTTGATCGCAACGGCAGCCGCGATCATCTAACAGGCGTCGATGCGGCGCCACGGGAGAGAATTGCAGGCGTGACCATACCAAATTTCATCACCATCTTCCGTTTCCTGCTCGTTCCGGCGGTCATTTGGGCGTTGGTGACGGACAACAAGGAATGGGCGCTGGTCTGCTTCGTCGTCGCCGGACTGTCCGACGGCATCGACGGTTTCATAGCAAGGCATTTCGATCAGAGATCGGAACTCGGCGCCTATCTGGACCCGATGGCCGACAAGCTCCTGCTGGTGAGCGTCTTCGTCGTCCTCGGCTATATGGGCGAGCTACCGCTCTGGCTGGTGATCGCCGCGGTCTCCCGCGACGCGCTGATCGTCGCCGCCGTGCTGCTTTCGAACCTGATGGGGAACCCCGTTGCCATGAAGCCGTTGTTCGTCTCCAAGGCGAACACGGCGGCACAGATCGTTCTGGCGATCGTCGTTCTCGCCGAATTGGCTTTCGACACCATGTTCGGTCCGGCTCGGTTGCTTCTGGTCATTGCTTCCGCCCTCTTGACCGTGGCTTCGGCGGCGGCCTATCTCGTGCAATGGCTGAGGCATATGGGCCGCTATGAACAAGCAGGAAGCTGAACTCCAGAAAAAGGCGGTCGAAGTCGTCGTCGCGTCGGCTTTTCGCCGACAGGTGATCTTCTGGCTGGTGGCCGCTGCCGTCCTCATCGGTTTTCTCTACCTGTTCTCCGCGATCCTGCTGCCGTTCTTCGCAGGCATGATCCTGGCTTACTTCCTCGATCCGGTGGCCGACTGGCTGGAGCGCCGCGGCCTGTCGCGCATGGCCGCAACGGTCCTGATCCTGATCATGTTCCTGATCGCGCTGGTCATCGGGCTGATGCTCATCATCCCGGTTCTCGCATCGCAGCTCGCAGATTTTGTCGGCCGCCTGCCGGACTACCTGTCGCGGCTGCAGGCGCTCGTGACCGGCATCGACGCTGAATGGCTGAGCCAGCGTCTCGGCGTCGAGCAGGCATCCCTGCGCGACGGGCTCAACTCGCTGCTCACCCAGGCAGGCGGTTTCCTGTCGGGGGTGTTCTCGTCGATCCTGAGTTCCGGCAAGACATTGATCGACATTGCCGGCCTGTTCGTCATCACGCCGGTCGTCGCCTTCTACATGCTGCTTGACTGGGACAAGATGGTTGCCCGCGTCGATAGCTGGATCCCGCGAGACCACCTTGGAACCGTTCGGCAGATCGCGCTCGACATCGACCGCGCAGTGGCGGGATTCGTGCGCGGGCAGGGCACCGTCTGCATCATTCTCGGCGTCTTCTACGCCATCGGCCTCACCGTCGTCGGCCTGAATTTCGGCCTGCTGATCGGCCTGTTTGCCGGCCTCGTCAGCTTCATTCCCTATGTCGGCTCGCTGCTTGGCCTCGTTCTGTCGATCGGCGTCGCGCTCGTCCAGTTCTGGCCGGAATGGCACTGGGTCGTTGCCGTGGCGGTCATCTTCTTTGCCGGCCAGTTCGTCGAAGGCAACATCCTGCAGCCCAACCTCGTCGGCAAGAGCGTCGGCCTCCACCCGGTCTGGCTTATGTTCGCGCTGTTCGCCTTCGGCGCGCTGTTCGGCTTCGTCGGCCTGCTTGTCGCCGTTCCGGCCGCCGCCGCTGTGGGTGTCCTGGTGCGTTTCGGGCTCTCGCGCTACCTCGCCTCGCCGCTCTACCGAGGGCATGCGGCGGACGAAGACCGTTCCGCGTCGAAGTAAGGCGATGCAGGGCATGCCGACACGACCGAGGCAGTTGCCGCTGGACCTTGCGCACAACCCGGCGCAGAGCCGCGACGATCTTGTCGTCGGTCCATCCAACACCGCAGCCACTGCGTTGGTGGACCGCTGGCCGGACTGGCCGTCGCCCGTTGTCGTGCTTGCGGGGCCGGCGGGGTCCGGCAA
>JAEWFU010000038.1 GCA_023388675.1 Pseudomonadota bacterium
GCCACCTCGCCGTCAAAGGTCAGGAATACCGGACGCACCGGGTCTGCCGTGCGTGAATCGGTGACGACCATCTCGGTCATCGCCTGCGCGTTGGGCACGATCTCGTCCCAGCAGCCGAGCTGGGCGAGCATGCGGGTAGCGGCGGCTGCGATCGCCGAAGCGCGTCCGTCCTTCTGCCAGACGCCGGCAGGCGCTGCATCCACCACCGCGATGGCGAGGTGCGGGCTCGCCTGGGCAACGCTGACGGCAACCGCGAGACCGACATAGCCTGCGCCCGCGACGATCACGTCGAGCCTGGCATCGTCATCTTTTTTGGGCCGAGCTGGCATCGCGCTTCCCTTTCGTTTCATCCGCAGAACCCGCCCGCGCTTGACTTGTTCCCCCGAACTGTCGAAACCCGGATGACTTTTCAATGCCGGGGACAGACCAGATGACGCAGGCCATGCAGGAGCTTCTCGACATACTCGACCTCGAGCAGCTTGAACACAACCTGTATCGTGGTCGCAGCCACAAGGTCGGCTGGCAGCGCGTCTTCGGCGGCCAGGTGATCGGCCAGGCGCTGGTGGCGGCCCAGCGCACGGTTGACGGCGAGCGCTACGTCCACTCGCTGCATTGCTATTTCATGCGGCCGGGCGATCCGGCGGTGCCGATCGTCTACGAGGTCGACCGTCTGCGCGACGGCGGCTCCTTCACCACACGCCGCGTCACCGCCATCCAGCACGGACACGCGATCTTCTCGCTCGAATGCTCGTTCCAGATCGAGGAGCATGGGCTGGAGCACCAGATGCCCATGCCGCTCGACGTACCCGGCCCCGAGCAGCTCCGCTCACAGATCGAGCTTCTTCATGAGGCGGGCCACACGGTGCCGGAATCGGTGCGCAAGTTCTGGGCCCGCGAGCGGCCGCTGGAGATCAAGCCGGTCAACATCGAGCACTACACCACCCGCGAGAAGCTGCCACCCCGCCAGCATGTCTGGGTACGCGCCAGCGGCGAGGTACCGGATGACCGTCGGCTGCAAGCCGCCATCCTTGCCTACCTGTCGGACATGACCCTGCTCGACACCTCCACCTTCGCCCACGGGCGCATTGGCTTCGATCCCGAGATCCAGATGGCGAGCCTCGACCACGCAATGTGGTTCCACCGCCCCCACAAGCTCGACGACTGGCTGCTCTACACGCAGGACAGCCCCAATTCGATCGGCTCGCGCGGATTCTCGCGCGGCTTCCTCTACGCACGAGACGGCGCGCTGGTCGCGTCCACCGCCCAGGAAGGGCTGGTGCGGCTGCGCGCGCCGCGCGGAAAATAAACAAAACGGTGCAATTGCCTGATTTCTAGGCAATTATATTGCTGCACCTGCGAACGACGCACGCGCGACCGGATCAGTTTTCAAGTATTTACAATGGGTTAACTGCGGGCCAAGGCAACTGGCACGCAGTTTGATTCACCTTTTGCACTCCTCGGCTGCCCCGGCAGACCGGCGATGTCACGGCAAACGCGGGGGACCGCAAAAGCGAAGGGTGAAACCTTATGAAAATCGTGATGGCAATCATCAAGCCGTTCAAGCTCGACGAGGTGCGCGAAGCGCTCACCGCCGTCGGGATTCAGGGCCTGACCGTCACCGAAGTCAAAGGCTACGGGCGGCAGAAGGGTCACACGGAAATCTATCGCGGCGCGGAATACGCCGTTTCCTTTCTTCCCAAGGTGAAGATCGAGGTCGCCGTCGGCACCGACCTCGTCGACAAGGCCGTGGAGGCGATCTCCGGCGCGGCCAAGACCGGGCAGATCGGCGACGGCAAGATCTTCGTCTACGGCATTGATCAGGCCGTGCGCATCCGCACCGGCGAAACAGACACCGACGCGCTCTGAGCGGCACGGACCACCCATGGAGATTGCAATCATGAAAATTCCGAATCTTTCCCGCGCCGCTGGGCCGCTGCTTGGAGGGGCGGTGTTCGCCGCAGCGATCGCGGCAATTCCGGCGTTCGCACAGGACGCTGCCGAAACCGCACCTGAAATGGTCGAGGCCAGCATTCAGGTGAAGTACATACTGAACAGCCTGCTCATGCTGATCGGCGGCATCCTTGTGTTCTGGATGGCAGCCGGCTTCGCCATGCTCGAAGCCGGTTTCGTGCGCACCAAGAACGTATCGATGCAGCTTCTGAAGAACATCAGCCTCTATGCGACCGCCTGCTTCATGTACTTCCTCATCGGCTACAACATCATGTATCCCGGTGATGGCTGGATGATCGACGGCATTCTCGGAGCGTTTGGCCTGGCCACCCTGGAGCCGGTCGCCTTGACCGCCGACGCGGCGACCGACATCAGCTACGCGACGACAAGCTCCGACTTCTTCTTCCAGGTGATGTTCTGCGCCACCGCCGCCTCCATCGTGTCCGGCACCGTTGCGGAACGTCTGAAGCTGTGGCCGTTCCTGCTCTTCGTCGTGGTCCTGACCGCGCTGATCTACCCGATCCAGGCCTCCTGGAAGTGGGGCGGCGGCTTCCTCGACCAGATGGGCTTCCTCGACTTTGCAGGCTCGACGGTTGTCCATTCCGTCGGCGGCTGGGCGGCACTTGCCGGCGCGATCCTTATCGGCGCGCGCAAGGGCAAGTACAACGCGGACGGATCGGTCAATCCGCTGCCCGGCTCCAACATGACGCTCGCCTTCCTCGGAACATTCATCCTGTGGATGGGCTGGTACGGCTTCAACGGCGCCTCGCAGCTCGCCATGGGCACCGTGGGCGATATCGCCGATGTCGGCCGCGTGATGGCCAACACCAATGCGGGTGCCGTCGGCGGCGCGCTCGCAGCGCTTATCCTGACACAGCTCATCTACAAGAAGGTCGACCTGACCTTCGTGCTGAACGGCGCGCTGGCCGGCCTCGTCTCCGTGACCGCCGAACCGCTGACGCCGGGGCTCGGCGCGGCCACGCTCATCGGCGCCGTGGGCGGCGTGATCGTGGTGCTCACCGTGCCGCTTCTGGACAAGCTCAAGATCGACGACGTGGTCGGCGCGATCCCGGTCCACCTGTTCGCCGGCATCTGGGGCACCATCGCCGTGGTGTTCACCAATGGCGACGCCTCGATCGGCACCCAGCTCCTCGCCATCTTGGTCGTCGGCGTATTCACCTTCGTTGTCAGCTTCGTGGTGTGGCTCGTCGTCAAGGCCGTCTGCGGCGGCCTGCGCCCCAGCGAGGAAGACGAGGTCATTGGCCTCGACAAGGCGGAAGTCGGCGTCGAAGCCTATCCGGAGTTCAGCGGCGCCAGCGTCCGCTGACACACATCCCGTCGCGGTGGCCTGCCTGGTCACCGCACCTTCGAGGCCCGGTTCCCGCCGGGCCTCGTTTTCTTCGCAGGTGTGATTTCCGCCGAAACTGGTGGGCTTCGATTTCGCACGGAAAAGAACCGGCCTGCCAGCAGGCGGGCAGCCCCCGCATGGTTAATGCCGCCTTAACCTCCACCGCCTAATCTGCGCTCGATTCCGCGCGGCCGTTTGGGTCTGCGCGAGCCATGCTTGACGGGGAGTTCTCATGCGTTCGGGTGCGTCAGCGCAGATGACCATCGGCGATGCGGGTTACGGCCTGCGAGGTTTCTTTCATCGCCAGTTGACGCGTGCCGCGGGGCTTGGCGGGCTGGCGACGATTGCGTTCTGCCTCGCCAGCCTCGGCACATGGAGCGTCGCCGATCCGAGCTTCAGCCACGCCACCGACAATCCCGTCACCAATGCGATGGGGTATCCCGGCGCCGTCGTCTCGGATCTGTTGATGCAGTTTTTCGGCCTCTCATCTGTCGTCGCGCTGATTCCAGGGCTGGCCTGGGCCACATGGCTTCTGCTGGCGCGCCGAGTCGACCGCATGCCGCGCCGTGCAGCGGCGTGGGCAGGCGGAGCAGCGTTGGCCGCCGGCATCGTTGGCTGCGTCAGCGCGCCGCCGACCTGGCCCTTGCCCTCCGGCCTCGGCGGCGTGGTGGGTGATGTCGCACTTGCGATCCCGTCCTGGTTCGCCGGCGGCTATCCGACAGGTGCGGCCGCGATCCTGACCATCGCAATCTATGCAGTGCCGACCCTGTGGCTGCTCGCTTTCGGTGCGGCGATCATCCGCAGGCCCGTTGACGAAGACGCCCCGGCGGCCTCGCGCAAACCGGCCCGCCGGCGCCGCGCGCAGGAAGTGGAAGAAGAAGAGGACGACCTCGAGGACGACGAAGACGAGCGCGGCGGCTTGCTCGCAGCCTTCGGGGCCGTCACGCACTGGTGGCTGTCGACCCGCGCCTTCGTCAGGCGTCATACGTCCGGCATGCCGCGCCCGCGCGTTCTCCATCGCTACGACGATGAAGACGACATGCCGGAAATGCCGGCAGTCGCACGGCGGGGCGATCGCATCGAGCCCGGCTTCGACAATGCGCCCCGTCTCGATGACATCGAGCCGCCCTTCGACGCCGGAAGCGCCGATGACTATCAGGCATATGATGACGACTTCGACGACGATGTCGTCATCCGTCCGACCCCGCAGGCGAGCGAAGCGCAGGCACAGGTGCGCCAGTTCCGCTCGGATGCGGCAACCCGCGTGGAGGCGCCGGCAGCCCGGCCGCAGCAGGGAGCCCGCGTGCAGCGCGAGGCGCAGCGCTCGCTGATCGGCACCGACGCATTCGAAATGCCGTCGCTGCATTTCCTGTCGGAAGCCAAAAACGTCGCCCGCGACCCGTCGCTGTCGCAGGACGCGCTTGAACAGAACGCGCGGCTGCTCGAGGGCGTGCTGGAGGATTTCGGCGTCAAGGGCGAGATCATCCATGTGCGGCCAGGCCCCGTGGTCACGCTCTACGAGCTGGAGCCCGCGCCGGGCATCAAGTCGTCGCGCGTCATCGGGCTTGCCGACGACATCGCCCGCTCGATGAGCGCGATCGCCTGCCGCGTCGCCGTGGTTCCGGGCCGCAACGCCATCGGCATCGAACTGCCCAATGCCAAGCGCGAGACGGTCTACCTGCGCGAGATCCTCGCCAGCCGCGACTTCGAGCAGACCAAGGCCAAGCTGGCTCTGGCGCTCGGCAAGACCATCAACGGTGAGGCCGTCATCACCGACATCGCCAAGATGCCGCACGTGCTGGTCGCCGGCACCACCGGCTCGGGCAAGTCGGTCGCGATCAACACCATGATCCTGTCGCTGCTCTACCGCATGACTCCCGAGCAGTGCCGTCTGATCATGATCGACCCGAAGATGCTGGAACTGTCCGTCTATGACGGCATCCCGCATCTGCTGACCCCGGTCGTTACCGACCCGAAGAAGGCCGTCGTCGCGCTGAAATGGACCGTGCGCGAGATGGAAGACCGCTACCGCAAGATGTCCAAGGTCGGCGTGCGCAACATCGACGGCTTCAATCAGCGCGTCGCCCAGGCGCAGAAGAAGGGCGAGCAGATCACCCGCACGGTGCAGACCGGCTTCGACCGCGAGACCGGCGAGGCCATTTACGAGACGGAGCACCTCGATCTCGATCCGATGCCGTATATCGTCGTCATCATCGAC
>JAEWFU010000067.1 GCA_023388675.1 Pseudomonadota bacterium
AGTTCGGCACCAGCAGCGCGCCGCATTCGACGATCAGGCGGAACTGGTAGCTCTCGTCGACCGCCTCGTCGGTGACGAGGCATTCCGCGAAGCGCCAGCCGTGGCCGGCCCGGCGGCTGGCGATCCCTTCGTCGGACATGCGCATGAGCGCACGCCGCACCGCACCCCGCGTCGCGCCGAACTGCTCGACCAGCTCGGTTTCCGAGACCTCCTCCGCGATCTCGCCGGTCGCGCGGGCGCTCATCAGGCGGTCGTAGAGGCTCTGGCTTTCTGAAGGCGGCACCATGCCCTGAATGCTCTCGCCCGAGGCGAGCGCACGCACGAGCTGGAAACCCCTGCTGCCGTTCTGTTCGAGCAGCCCCTGCGCGGTCAATGCCTGCAACACCTGGCGGACAGGGGTGCGCGAGACGCCGAATTCCCGGGCCAGCGCCGAATCGGAAACCTTCTCCTTGGCCGCCCAGCGCCCCTCGCTGATCAGCGCGAGGACCTTGCGCGCGATCTCGGCCTGGAGGCTGCTAAGCGCGGCCGGTTGCTGCGAAACGTCCTGTGGAACCGACATCGGGCCTCTGATCGTCCTGCCGTTCAGGCAATCGGTTGCGGCTTCGCGACCACCATGATGCGTGGCCGCAGCTTATTCAAACGCATAATAAATACGCATAAAACGAATTTCACTCAAGAAGCTATGGACATATGTTTTCTGTATCGATAAAGAACATTTCTTGACGCGCCTGTGGAGTACCAATGCCGGTCGAACCCTTTCCCTTCATCACCGTTTCGGGCGGCGCCTTCGAGCGTGGCCGGCAATACGGCGTGCTGCTGGCATCGCGCATCCGGCGCAGCGCCGACCTGTATGGCGGCTCGCTCCACCAGCTCGGCCTTCCCGCAGAGCGCAAGGCAGCGCTGATCCAGAGCTATGCCGACTGCATCGCCGAGTTCGACGAGAGCTACATCGAGGAAATGCGCGGCATCGCCCAGGGCTCGGGCGTCGCCTTCGAAGACATCGTCATGATCAATGCGCGTACCGAGATCGTCGCTTCGGCGCGCGCCGAATTGAACAAGCCCGAACCGGACGAGCCTGATGACGGCTGCACCTGCGCCCTCATCATGCCGGAGCGCAGCAGCACCGGACACCTGATCCATGGCCAGAACTGGGACTGGCGGGTGGAATGCGCCGAGACCGGCGTAGTGCTTAGGGTCCGGCAGGAGAACGGGCCGGACTTCGTCACCTTTGTCGAGGCCGGCGGGCTTGCGCGCAGCGGCTTCAACGCCGCCGGCACGGCAATCACCGCCAACTATCTGGAGTGCGAGCGCGACTTCACCCAGCGCGGCGTGCCGCTCGGCGCGATCCGTCGCAAGGTGCTGCAGAACGAGCATTTCGCCCGCGCCATCAAGGTCGTGGCGACGACGCCGAAGTCCTGCTCCAACAACATCATGATCTCGACGTCTGCCGGCTTCGGCATCGACTTCGAGTGCGCGCCGGACGAATCCTTCCCGCTCTATCCCGAGGACGGGCTGCTGGTGCATGCAAAACACTGGGTGAGCCCTGTGGCGCTCTCCAAGCTGCGCGACACCGGCATCCCCTATGTGCCGGAGAGCTTCTACCGTGACTGGCGCGTGCGCCGCCTGCTGGAGGAGCGCGGACGCCTTCTCGGCCGCGCCGACCTGAAGGCCGCGCTGTTCGATGATTTCCTCACGCCGTTTTCGGTCTGCCGGCCGCCGCGCGAGAACGAGGCGAGCAACATTTCGACCACTGTCGCGATGGTCGTGATCGACTCCTCCAAGGGGTTCATGGAGATCGCGGCCCTTCCGGCCCTCAACCGCGAGTTCCGCACCTACGCACTCGACGACGACGCGCTGCTGCCGGCGGACGCCGGTGCGCGGGCGGTCCCGGCATCCGCGGAGAACTGACGGTGCTTCGCTTCGCCATAGGCCGCATAGCGATGGCGATCCCGACGCTGATCATGGTCGGCGTCACGGTGTTCATTCTGGTGCGCATCATTCCCGGCGATCCGGCATCCCTGATGCTGGGCGATGTCGGCGACGCGGCGGCGCTGGCAGCACTTCGCGAGCGGCTCGGGCTCGACCGCAGCCTGCCGGAGCAGTTCGTGATCTGGGCGGGCCTGCTGCTGCAGGGAGACATGGGCACCTCCATCGCCACCGGCCAGCCGGTGCTGCAGACCATCATATCGCGCTTCCTCATCAGCCTGCAGGTCGTGGTGCCTGCCGTCATCCTGTCCACCCTGGTGGCCGTGCCGATGGGTATGCTGGCGGCATGGCGGCAGAACAAGACCAGCGACATCGCCCTCGTCACCTCCGCCACACTGTTGATGTCGATCCCCACCTTCTGGATGGGCATGCTGATGCTGCTGCTCTTCGGGCTGAAACTCGGATGGCTGCCGATCGTCGGCTATGTCAGCTTCTCCGAGAGCGTTCGCGGTGCCGCCCTCTATCTCGTCCTGCCGATCTTCACGCTTTTCCTGCACGAGGTCGGCGTGATCCTGCGCATGGCGCGCGCCTCCACGCTCGAAGTGCTCGGCCTCGACTACATCACCCATGCGCGCGCCAAGGGGCTGCCAGAGCGCGCGGTGATGTGGCGCCACGCCTTCCGCAACGCCTTCGGGCCGACCTGGACCCTGCTCGGCCTCATTCTCGGCAATCTCCTGGCCGGCGTCGCCATCATCGAGACCGTGTTCACGATCCCCGGCCTCGGCCGGCTGCTGGTCGACGCGATCTTTGCCCGCGACTACCCCGTCATCCAGGGCTGCCTGCTGTTCATCGCCGGCATCTACGTACTGGTGAACCTTGTCGTCGACCTGCTCTATCCGATCTTCGACCCGCGGGTGACGGCGCAATGAGAACCTATCCGCCGAACCTCGTCATCGGGCTCGTACTCACGGGCATCATCGTCGTCATGGCGGTCATGGGCGTGGTCTGGACGCCTTACGATCCGGTCGCCATGAATTTCACCGCCCGCCTCGCACCGCCGAGCTGGAGCCACTGGCTCGGAACCGACGAGTTCGGTCGCGACCAGTTGAGCCGGCTCATGACCGGCGCGGCGGCAAGCGTGAAAATCTCGGCGCTGACCGTGACGCTCGCAATCACGGCGGGCACGGCGATCGGTATCGTCAGCGGCTTCCTGCGCGGCTGGGCCGACCGCATCATCATGTCGCTCAACGACGTGCTGCTGGCCTTTCCGGGGCTGCTTTTCGCGCTCGGCCTGCTGGCCGTGCTCGGGGCCAACGAAACCGGCATCATCCTGGCGCTGGGCCTCGTCTACATGTCCTCCGTCGTGCGCGTCGTGCGCGGCACGGTGCTCAGCCTGCGCGAGCGCGAGTTCGTGGAAGCCTCGCACGTCATGGGCAACTCGCTCGGCTACACCATGCGCCGCCACATCCTGCCCAACTGCATCGCGCCGCTGACCGTGCTCGCGACGTCGATGTGCGGCTGGGTGCTGCTGGCGGAAAGCGCACTGAGCTTTCTCGGCCTGGGCGTCGCGCCGCCGGCCCCGACCTGGGGCAACATGCTGGCCGGCAGCCGCGCCTTTCTCGACCAGGCCGTCTGGCTGGTGATCTTCCCCGGCCTCACCATCTCCCTGGCGCTTCTCGGCATCAACCTCCTCGGCGACGCGCTGCGCGACCGGCTCGACCCCCGCATGAGGAGGCGCGTCCTGTGACCCAGCCACTCCTCGAGGTCAACAAGGTCACGCTCGGCATCGGACGGGCAGGCCCGAAGATCGTGAAGGATGCGAGCTTCTCGATCGCGCCGGGCGAGATCGTCGGCATCGTCGGCGAGTCGGGCTCGGGCAAGACCATGCTGGGCCGGGCGATCCTCGGACTGTCGCCGGCGCCCGTCGGCCTCGTCTCCGGCGACATCCGCTTCAAGGGCCGCTCGCTGGGTGAGCTCGACGATGCCGGTCTGCGGGCGATGCGCGGCAGCGGCGTGACCATGGTCTTTCAGGAGCCGATGACGTCGCTCAACCCGTCGATGCGCATCGGACAGCAGCTCGAAGAGGGGCTTGCACTGCACGGCAATATCGGGCGTCGGGAGCGCAAGGCCCGCATCCTCGACATGCTCGACCGGGTCGGCATCGCCGATGGCGAGCGCGCGCTTGCGGCCTATCCGCACGAGTTTTCAGGCGGCATGCGCCAGCGCATCATGATCGCCAGCGCCATGCTGATGCGGCCCGCGCTGCTGGTAGCGGACGAGCCGACCACTGCGCTCGACGCGGTCACGCAACGCGACGTCATGGACCTCTTGGTCGGGCTGACGCGCGAGCATGGCACGGCCGTCATCCTCATCAGCCACGACCTGCCGATGGTGGCCCGTTACAGCGACCGCATCCTGGTGATGCAGACCGGCGAGATCGTCGAGGCGGGCAAGACCGCCGAGCTGCTGGTCGCGCCGAAGCACGACTATACGAAGAAGCTGCTCGCATCGCTGCCGGTACGCGCACCGGCGCGCGCGGCCCCCGAGGCAGCGCCGATCGTGTCGGTCGAGAACCTCAAGGTCGACTTCCCGGTACGGGCGGGCCTGTTCGGCCGGCGCGGCGTCAAGCATGCGGTTCGCGACGTCAATCTGGAGATCAGGCCGGGCGAGGTGCTGGCGGTGGTCGGCGGTTCCGGCTCGGGCAAGACGACGCTTGCGCGCGTGATCGCGGGGCTGACGCGGAACCAGGGCGGGCGGGTTCTCTTCAACGGCCACGGCATCGAACCCGGCGCGCCCGACTATGCCGACTATCGCCGCAACTGCCAGATGGTCTTCCAGGACCCGTTCTCGTCGCTCGATCCGCGCATGAAGGTCGGCACGCTGGTGGCGGAGGGATTGCGCGCGCTACCCGACGTGCCGGCCTCTCAATACGAACGCCGCGTCGAGGAGGCGTTGACAAACGTGGCGCTGGACCCGTCCTTCGCCAGGCGTTTCCCGCACGAGCTTTCCGGCGGCCAGCGCCAGCGCGTGGCAATCGCGCGCGCGCTCATCCGCCGGCCCTCCTTCGTCATCGCCGACGAGGCGGTGTCTGCCCTCGACGTCACTGTCCGCGCGCAGGTGCTGCGGCTGCTTGCCGACCTGCAGTCGCGGTTCGGCTTCGCCTGCCTCTTCATCACCCACGACCTCTCCGTCGTCGAGCAGATCGCCGACCGCGTCATCGTCATGCATGAGGGGCGCGTCGTCGAGGAAGGGTCGCGCGACGCCATCCTCGACACGCCGCGCCACGCCTATACGCGCAGGCTGCTCAACGCGATCCCGATCCTCGAGACCACGCCTGCCGGCGGCGTCGAATTGCGCTGGCGCAACGAACCCGCCGCCGCCGATGCCAAGTGAAGGAGATCGATCCATGTCGAACGCCACTGCCAAGCCGAAGCCGCCGAAGCGCGAAGGCCACGGCATCAATCTCAGCTTCTACGATTTCGGCCCGACGCCGTTCTTCGCCAGCCAGTACGACCAGCGCTTCAGCTACTGCCTCTACGTCCCGCAGGACTACAGCGAGACCGACGGCAGGCAGTACGACCTCGCCGTCATCGTCCATGGCACCGGCCGCACGGCCGCGCAGTATCGCGACCGTTTCGCGGACTTCGCCGAAAAACACGGCTGCATCATCCTGGCGCCGCTGTTTCCCGTCGGCATCGTCGAGCCGGGCGAACTGGCGAACTACAAGCGCATCGAGTTCCACGGCATCCGCTACGACCTCGTGCTTCTGTCGATGGTCGACGAGGTCTGCGCCAAGTACCGCATCCGCGACGGCGGTTTCATGATGTACGGCTATTCCGGCGGTGGCCAGTTCTGCCAGCGCTTCTTCATGCTGCATCCGCAGCGCCTGCGCGCCGTCTCCATCGGCGCGCCGGGCGTGGTGACGCTGCTCAACCAGGACTACGACTGGTGGGTCGGCGTGCGCGACCTGAAAGCCCGCTTCGGCATCGAAATCGACCTGGAGGCGATGCGCAAGGTCAAGGTGCAGACCCTGATCGGCAGCGCCGACGACGCCACCTGGGAGATCGCCATACCGCGCGAAAGCAAATTATGGATGGACGGCGCAGACCTCCAGGGCGCCAACCGGCTGGAGCGCATCGCGGCGCTTGCCGATTCGTTCGAGGCCCATGGCATCGCGGTGCGCCGCGACATCGTTCCGGGCGTCGCCCACTCGCCGTTCGAGATGGTCGACCCCGCCGAAGACTTCTTCACCAGCATCGTCACCGCAGCCCGCTGAGTGGCGCAATCACAAACAA
>JAEWFU010000248.1 GCA_023388675.1 Pseudomonadota bacterium
CTACGTCTCCGTGTTCAGCATGCTGGTCGGCTTCGTGTTCTGGTATCGCGGGCTGGCGCTGGGTGGCATTTCCGGCGTCGGGCAACTGCAGTTGCTGCAACCGTTCTTCGGGCTCGCGCTGGCGGGACTGCTGCTGGGCGAGCCGGTCGCGTGGAGCATGATCGCGGTCACCGCTCTCGTCGTCCTGTGCGTGGCGGGAGCGAAGCGGTTCGCCTGAACCTCGACGGCCAATGCAGCAAACTGCTTGCGCACGAGGCGGGATCGGTGCTGAAACTGCGCTATCGACGCAAGTGAAGGGGAACCGCCGTGATCGCCACTATCCTCATCGGGCTGGTCGCCCTTATCCACGTCTATATCGTGGTGCTGGAAATGGCGCTGTGGGATACGCCGCGCGGGCGGGCCGCCTTCGGCACGACGCCGGAGTTCTCCGCATCGACAAAGGTGCTTGCCGCGAACCAGGGGCTCTACAACGGCTTTCTCGTTGCGGGCCTCGCCTGGGGCCTCTGGCTCGGCGAGGCGGGTTACGGGGTGAAGGTGTTCTTCCTGCTGTGCGTGTTGGTCGCAGGACTCTACGGCGCTGCAACCTCCAGCATGAAGATACTCTACGTGCAGGCGGTGCCGGCCGCGCTGGCCCTGCTGGCGTTGTGGATCGGCGTCTAGCGCTCGGTCAGCTTGAGCTCGATGCGGCGATTGCGGTCGCGCGCTTCCTGCGTGTCGGCGGGATCAAGCGGCTGGAACTCGCCGAAACCGGCCGCGACCAGCCTCTCGGGCGGCACGCCGTTCTCGATCAGGAACTTGACCACCGAGGTGGCGCGGGCGCTCGAAAGCTCCCAGTTGTCGCGATAGCGCCCCGTGCCGGAAAGAGGGATCGTGTCGGTATGGCCGTCGACGCGCAGCACCCAGTTGATCTCCGGCGGAATCTCGCGCTGCAGTTCGAGGATCGCCTCTGCAAGCTTGGCCATCTCCTCACGACCGGCCTCGTTGATGACTTCCGAACCCGACGGGAAGAGCACCTCCGACTGAAAGACAAAGCGGTCGCCTACCACACGGATGCCTTCACGGTCGGAAAGTATCTCGCGCAGGCGGCCGAAGAAATCGGAGCGATAGCGGTTCAGTTCCTGAACGCGCTGGGCCAGTGCCACGTTGAGCCGGCGACCAAGGTCGGCAATCTTGGTATTGGATTCGCGATCCCGTGCCTCCGACACCTCAAGCGCCGACTCGAGCGCGGCGATCTGACTGCGCAGTGCGGCGATCTGCTGGTTCAGAAGTTCGACCTGGCTGAGCGCGCGCTGGCTGAGCTGCCGCTCCTCGTCGAGCTCACCGGAGAGTCGCGAGGCGCGCTGCTCGCTTTCCGCCCCCGCGCCGGCGCCGGCCGCCAGCAACTGTTCGAGGCGCGACCGTTCGCTTTCCGCATCGGATAGAGAAGCGCGCATGTTGGACAGCATGTCCTCGAGATCCTGCGAGTTGGATTGTTCGAGCGCCAGAAGCTGGGTCAGCTCGTTGATCTGGGAATTGAGCCGATTGAGCACCGCGTCGCGGCCGGTGATCTCCTGGCTGAGCAGAAACTGCGCAAGCACGAAGATCGACAGCAGAAACATGATCGCCAGCAGGAGCGTCGACAATACGTCGACGAAGCCTGGCCAGTAATCGACGCTGCGATTGTTGCGCCTGCGCGCCAGCGCCATATCAGCCCTTCTCCTGCTTGCGGATGGCGTCGGTGAGCTTGTCGAGGGTGACGCGCATGGCCTTCTGTTCGTTCGCCTGCGCCTCGACCCAGTCGCGCATCAACTGCTGCTCTGAACGCATGTTCTTGACGAGGCCGCTGATGCCGTCGGCCAGGCTCGCCATAGAGGCTGCGATACGTGGATTGGAGGTGTGGTCGCCCTCCTGCATGGTGCGCAGACGCTCCGACAATGCCTTGAGTTCTTCCGAGGTGTTTGCCGTGTCCGTGCCGACCGCGAAGTCCGAGCCGACATCCGTGACCGAGGACAGCCAGTTTTCAAGCTCGATATAGAAGCGCGTCTGGGCGCGGCCCGCCTGAAGGTCGAGGAAGCCCAGCACCAGCGAGCCAGCGAGGCCGAACAGTGAGGACGAGAACGCCGTGCCCATGCCGGAAAGCGGTGCCGAGAGGCCGGCCTTCAGCGTATCGAGCACGTCGTTGACGTCGCCCGAGCCGGGATCGAGCGTCTGGATGGTGGTTCCGATAGCGCCGATGGTCTGCAGCAGGCCCCAGAACGTGCCAAGCAGTCCGAGGAAAATCAGCAGGCCGGTCAGGTATCGCGAGATGTCGCGGCTCTCGTCGAGGCGCGTGGCGATTGAATCGAGGATCGACCGCATCGAGCTGGTCGACAGCGTCATGGTGGACGAGCGACCAAGCAGCGCCTTCATCGGCGCCAGCAGAACAGGATCGCGCGCCTGGGTGCCGGCTCGGAAGGAATTGACCCAGCGAACCTCGCGCACAAGCCGAAACACCTGCCCGAAGACAAGCAGGATGCCGACGACCAGTACGCCGAGGATCAGCCCGTTGAGGCCGGGATTGGTCTGAAAGGCAGTCGAAATCTGGCGATAGAGGATGGCGGCCACGAAGCCGACGATGGCCAGGAATATGAGCATCGACAGCAGGAAGACCTGGGGGCTCGACAGGTTGCGCGGATCGTATTCCGCGCCCTCGCTAAGACCGTCGTCAGCTCCCAGAGTTCTGAGAAATGCCATTGGCGCGCCTCTGAATCGATTTCGGCATCAAAGTGATGGCGACTCTAAACGGAATTATGACTAAATTGAAAGGCGACGTGTCGCGAGCTTCGCGTATCATCGCGCCATCCTGAACTGGCAATGCTCCAGCGGCGCGAAACCGAGCGCCTCGGCAAACGCCTGATGCCTCGCGGGAATGAGCTGCGGGGCGCGGATCGGCCGGTCGCCGGCGAGTCCTTCCAGCACGGAAACAAGCGCGCGAGCGTGACCCTGCCGTCTCGACGCGGGAGGGACATAGATCATCCTGACTTCGATTGCGGCGTCTCGCGAGAGGTCGACGAGCGCGAGCGCTTCACCTTCGGAGATCACCTGCCATGGAGCTGCGAAGCGGGCCAAGGTGGCTGGTTGCAGTTGCCAGGGCAGATCTTCGATAGGTTCCTCGCGCATCATTCTTACAAGGATGTCGGGCGAGGAAAGTTCCGGGGCGTCGGTCCGCGGCACGTTTGCCGCCGGCTTCTCGAGGCCGACGAGCCTGTCGATCCGGGCAAAACCGAACCGTTCGTAGAGCTTCACCGCAACGTGGTTGTGCTCGAACACCTCAAGTTCCATGCGGGCATCGCCGCGCGTCGCGCTCTCCCGCACAAGCCTGTCCAGCACCAGTGACGCCACGCCCTTGCCGCGAAAGCCGGTGCTGACGCCGAAGGCGGCGAGGCGCGACCGAAGACCCCGCCGCGCGATCATGCCGATGGCCGCGACCTGGTCGTCAACGAACGCGATGCCGCTCGCCTGCATGTCGAGGTCTTCGGTCGCGAAACGCGCTGCCATCTGCGGCGCGGTCATGCGGATGGGGATCAGGTAGCCTTCGTAGCAGAGCCTGAAGGCATCGGCGATTTCGTCCCAGCCGAAGCGATCGAGCGGGCGCCAGTCGAGGACAGCAAGTGGCGACTGGGTTGCTGGATCCGTCGCCATCCCGTGGTTCCCTGCGATCCGCCGGTCAGCTTTTCTGCTGGATCGTCTTCAGCAGCGCGTTGTGGATCGCTTCGTTGCCGGCGACGATGGTGCCGCTGTCGAACATCGCCTGTCCGCCGTCGCGGTCGGAGCAGAAGCCCCCCGCCTCGCGCACCATCAGGATGCCGGCTGCGAGGTCCCAGGGCGCCAGCCAGTTCTCCCAGAAGCCGTCCATGCGGCCGGCCGCGACATAGGCGAGGTCGAGCGCTGCCGAGCCGAGACGGCGAATGCCGGCCGTCTCGCCCATCACGTTCTTCAACTCGACCAAAGCGCGCCCGTGATGGCCGCGGCCGAGATGGGGGATGCCAGTGCCGATCACCGCGTCGGAGAGCTTGG